>CALGBV010000117.1 GCA_937884015.1 uncultured Bacteroidales bacterium | reverse complement strand
CTGCCTTTGATTTGGAAGAAGCCGCCGTCCCAGCCCAAGCCTTCGGCATCGAGGGCTGCGATACGGTAGCAGGAAGCGTTCGGAAGAACCACTTCGAAAGTATAGGCATGGTTGGATTGTTCAAAGGTAAAGGTTTCGAACACTTCGCCCGTCGTCATGTCGGTAATGACCATCGACTCGCCTTCAGGCGTACGGCCCGATTTCACCTGAATCTTCATATAGCCGTCCATTTCAGGCGCAGCAGTCAAGGCAACATGACCGAAATTGTCGGCCATGAACTCGTCATCGCGGCCATTAGGCATCGCCACGCTGAAATCAAGCTGATTGGCACCGGCAACAATGAAATCATCCATCTGGACTTCAATGGTTTCGCCCTGCGGCAATGAACCATTCCAAGTCTGGCTGTGCTTCTCAGCACCTTCTGAAACGCACATTTCAAAAGAGGTAATCGTCTCTCTGCCAAAATTTTTCACAGTGAAAACAGGATGTTGCATACCGGAGCAATTCTGTGTGGCAACCATATCAACGCCTTTCAGACCGAGGTCGTAATCGAGTTCCATTGCCGTCGACATGCGCACGGCCTGATACACTTCCTTGTTGCCGTTGTAATTCTGCACCCATGCCGTCAGGTAGCAGTCTTCCTTTGGATAATTCAACTCGAAAGTCTCGCTGATGGTCATGCTCGGACCAGTGAAAACAGTTCCCGTCTGCGTAGGAATCATGTCGCGGCAAACATGGTGCAAGCCCTGCATTCCCTGCCACATCACATCGATGTTGCACTGCGTGAGGGCGATGAAGACACGCACATTCGTAGCATCACATTCGCCCACCTGGTTGACCGTGCAGTTCACGCGGCAAAGACCGTTTTCGGCAGGTTCCATGCTCAAGTCGATGGTGAAAGGACTTGGCTGGCTGATGCGTTGGTTGTAACGGCTCAGATAAGCGGAATAATTGCTTTCCGAGGCGCCGCCGCCGCCCGAATGACTCAACAGGCCATCTGTCTTCAAGGTTGGATAACTGTTTACACCATAATAACTTGCACGGGCATTTGTCTCGTTGGTGTAATAATCTTCGGTTGAAAAAGCATTGGTGTGATAAGCCACAGGCGCAATGGCTTTCCCTTCCTCAAGCAATTGGGCGATGCCATTGGCAGCAGCCGGACAATAGGGGCATCTGACCCCGGTGAAGATTTCAAAAAGCACACATTCGCGTGCCACGTTATCCTTTGTCTGGGCTGTAGCAAAACCGCCAATCAGCAAAGGAAGAATCAGTAAAAACATTGACTTTTTCATTGTAAATAGATTTGGTGATGCAAAAGTACGATTTTTTACTATTTTTGCGGAAACAAATTTAATCAGAAATGCAAAAACTAAAAACATTACTTCACGAAGAGCTTTCGGGTTGGAAGCCTTTCGACATTATTTGGCTGGTGTTTGTATGTCTCACAATCACATTGCTTTCGGTTTTCTTCAAATTCGACTC
>CALGBV010000116.1 GCA_937884015.1 uncultured Bacteroidales bacterium | reverse complement strand
TCGGCGACAACGAAATCTGCTTCAAGCGCCCGTTCAAGCGCATCACCATGATTGATTCCATCAAGGAAAAAACCGGCATCGACATTACAGGCATGGACGAAAATCAACTGCGCGATGTGTGCAAACAACTTGATGTTGAAGTTGATGCCTCGATGGGCAAAGGCAAGCTGATTGACGAAATCTTTGGCGCCAAGTGCGAAGGCACCTACATACAACCTACTTTCATCACCGATTATCCTGTCGAAATGTCGCCACTTTGCAAGCGCCACCGCAACAATCCTGAACTGACCGAGCGTTTCGAACTTATGGTCAACGGCAAAGAACTGGCCAACGCTTATACCGAACTGAACGACCCAATCGACCAGCGCGCCCGTTTCGAAGAACAAATGAAACTCTCAGAACGCGGCGACGACGAAGCCATGTTCATCGACCAGGACTTCCTCCGCGCTTTGGAATATGGTATGCCGCCAACCTCAGGCATGGGCATCGGCATCGACCGTTTCGTCATGCTGCTCACGGGCCAAACCACCATTCAAGAAGTGCTTTTGTTCCCAATGATGCGCCCTGAAAAAGTAAAGAAAGTCGCCACCAAGGAAGACTTCATGGCTATCGGCGTTCCCGAAGCATGGGCCGAAGTTTTGGTCAGCAATGGCTACACTTCCGTTGAAGCAGTCAAGGAAGAAAAGGCTTCCGCTTTGCGCGAAAAGCTGAATGGCCTCCGCAAGAAAAACAAACTCGACATTCCGGCCTTGCAGTTGGAAGATGTTGAGGCTTGGCAGAAATAAATCCAAAAAAGATATTAAATTCTCCCGCTGATTTCGCTGATTTCCGATGACTTATTTACGGAAATCCACGCTATCAGCGGGCGTTTTTTTATAAATCCCTCTGCGCTATCTGCGGGAGACATTTCGTCGGCCTCTCTGCGTAAGTCTGCGCTATCTGCGGGAGACATTATCAGAATTCCATCACCAATTTCAAGTTCAGGTAACGTGGTGTCAGATAAGTCGGGACTCCGTAATATTTTCCATCGACATTTCTGACCCAAGTCTTTGAAATCGTGTTGTTTGTGTTCAGCAAATTGAAAACTTCCAGACTCACAAACATATTCTTGACATAATTAAGCGGATTGCCCTTACGGAAACTGCTGCCTTCGTAAATGAGTTGCTTGCTGAAACCGATATCCACGCGGCGGTAAGGATTGAATTTGCCAGCCGGTTCATAGAAATCAGAACTATTTGCATTGACTGGCAGCCCTGTTCCAAAGGTCAAAGTCATATTGACGTGCCAAGTTGGTGCGCTCGGAATGTAATCCTGAAAGAACAACGAAAAGCTCAGCAGTTGGTTCGACGGACGGTTATGCCAACCCATGAAAACGGTGTCGGCAACGGCAGCATCAGAATGATTGTAGAAAGGAAGTTTTTTGCCCTCGGCATTCACGAGATAGTAATCGCCACGGATGTCTTCACGAGTGCGCATCAACGAGAGGCTTGCCCAACTGTCAATGCCTTTCACAAATTCGCCGTTCACCTTGAAATCGATGCCCGTTGCGTAAGCTTTTGCCGATTGGTC
>CALGBV010000115.1 GCA_937884015.1 uncultured Bacteroidales bacterium | reverse complement strand
AACCTGTTCGCTACCTCTCACAATCACTCGGTTATCGTTGTAGATGCTTTGCCAGTTTACGAAAAACACTTCGCCGGGATGGATGTAACCATCGAAACCCAAATCCAGTTCATCGTATTCCACAGGAATAAGGCGGTGCGTTTCCGACAAGGCGCTTTTCATGCTTTTGTAGCTTTGTACGTGAAGTGCATTCGGGGCAATCCAAATATAAGCCACTTGCGAATACTGGCAATTGCTATTGGCAATGTTCTCATAAAGCCTGCACATGGCTTCGATGGTCATCACCGTCTTTCCCGAACCTGTAGGAGCCTCGAAAACGATGACGCGACGCATTCCATCGATGTTCAGCTGGGCGATTGTCTTGTCGAGCAGTTCCTGCACCTTGTCTTCTTGGTAATGTTTCAGTATCATAATGTTTCCTCCTCTCCAAAATCAAGTTTCTGTTGCTCTTCCATTGATTCGTCGCTTTCGCCAGCATCTTCGTTTTCAGGGTTTTTCGCTTTTCGTTTCGGCAACACTTTCAGATAAGCATTGTAGATGGCGGCTGGCAAAGCGCAAAGCGAAACCTTATCTGCCACTTCCTCGAAATCGGCATCCATGGCGTAGTTGTTCGACGAAAACACGTAAGTGATGATAGGTTCATCTAATGTCATCCGCTTGATTTCCACCACCAGTTTTTCGATGGCTTCTTCCCTGAAAATGACAAGCATACGCTTGCCGTTTTCCTCAAAATAACGTGCAATATTAGGTTTGAGCGCAAGCGTTCCGAACTGCGATTGTTCCGTATAAATTCCGTTTTTGATGCAAAGCAAATCGGTTGAAGCCGCCATAAGCTGGCGCTTGGCCGAAAGCGTGTTTTCGCGTGGCACGAAGCCTACCTTATAATACCGCAAGTTATTCCCATGCAAGCCTTCCACGGCAACGCCTTTGGATGTGGTGTAACCGTTGATGACGCGCTTGTTGCGCTCGTAGGTTACTTCCTCGCAAATGTTATTCTCGTTATTCGTCACCAGAATGCACTGGCGGTGGCCTTTGTCTTCCTCATTCAGTTGCATGGTGGCGTGGAGCGTGGTGCCACTGCCGGCGAAGAAGTCGAGGATGGTTGCAGATTTATCGTTAAATGTCTGTATTACCAAATACGGAATTTCAACAGGTTTAGGATAATCAAATTTCTTTTCGCCTAAAATGTCCTTAATTTGCAAAGATCCTTGCTCTGTCCTATATTTTTTTTCTGAAAGGAAGTTTTTCATCATCACATTTTCATCACGATACTTTTCAACTATCATAAAAGTACCATCTTGCTTTTTTTTAGCTTTAATATTTATGTTGAGATTTTTTCTCGATCTTTCCTCTTTTCCCCATCTCCAAACCGTTTGTATTCCTTGTGATTTTAATGGATATACTTCTATACAATGAAATTCATCCCTTTCAAGAGATATGGAATATAAATTAAACTCATCAATGTCATTTGGATTTACATAAAAAGGATAACAAAGATTAGGACGATTATTGTCATTGAATTTCGTATTTCGATTTCTCAATTCTCGTAATTCAAAAGGTCCTAATTCATCTTTCATATCAAATATATGATTTTCATCAGGTATTTTAGAAATTACTGATTCCTCTGTTTTTGCATAAACCAATAAATAATCTGTCGTTTTTGCAATTCCACCATAATCACGACCTCCTGGATTTGAAATGATTGTTATTAAGCTTCTAAAATTCTGTTCCAAGAACAATTCATCGCATGCAATTTTTAAATTGAACAATTCATTCTCATCAATAGAAATCCAAATCAGTCCATTAGGCTTCAACAATCGATGAGCAATTTTAAGTCTTCTTCTGATAAAACTCAACCACTTACTATGCCTATATGAATCATCAAAATCAACATAATTGTCATTGTAGACGAAATCTTCTTTTCCCGTGTTGTACGGCGGATCGATATAAATCACGTCAATCTTGCCCTCGTGGGTATAAGTGAGTGCGGTGAGGGCTTCAAGGTTGTCGCCCTCAATGATAATGTGGTTCGGAGCATCGGCACCACCTTGGGTGAGAGCCTTTTCCTTCACCTCTTTCAGTACGGGAAGACTTTCGCGGAGGCGTTCTTCCACATCTTCCGGCTTGTTTTCCCACACCAAGCCGTAACGTTTTTCCGTGTTAAGCAATTCCAACAACGCGCTCCGCTCGTCGTTGGTCAGGCCGTCCAATTCGCGGATGCGCTGCGCCAGAACTGCACGTTCAATTTTGTGTGCCATGTTTCTGCGCTATAATTTGGATTGCGACCATCCGACTAATTTAGGCATCAGAGCAAAAAAGAAGCGCGGATTTCATTTCCCGTGCTTCAGAGGCTCTGCAATGCCTAAATAGTCCGAAAAAGTCAAGTCCACGCTACGCGCAGACGATTACAACTTTTCTATGACTATTGTTCTTGAATTTGCAGATTCCTGAAGCAGTCGAATAGTAGCAAACGCTATTGGTTAATATAATATGTTAATTAATAAGATTTTCTGTATTTTGTAATTAAATGATAATCTATTTGTTATTCGTTATTTAAATTCAACTTCAGTGGTCAAGGTTCTAATTCCTCTACAGCGAAGTTCTGGAGTATTTATTCTGAATAATATTCATTAATGCGACGAAACCTTGTCTTTTGAAATCGTTTGAGAATGAATCAGCATGATCTGTTCCAGCATCTGCTCCCGCGAGAAGGGTTGCAACAACATTAGCAACACCTCCTGCTGCGCAGCCATGCTGTTCAAACGATGAAAATCGCTTATATACAAGTTGTTGGTTGATGAATTGCTCTGCATATAGTTCCTGTTTATTTAATCCATTGGAAGAAAAACCTTCATCAATGATTTGCTGAATATCGTTCCAAAAGATTGAATTAGACATAGTTTTCGTTCTGTTTCAGGAGGCAAATATAGTTATTTTTGAGAGAAGTCTGATTATTGCCGGCAAATGCAATGTAAATTGTTGCAAAAATAGCGAAATAATGAAACGGGCGAACGTTGAAGGCAACATTTTGCAAGAAAGGAGCAAATTCAAGCGTTACCATCCAATACCTCCGACAGGCTGAAGGGGTTTGAGGTCTTCGCCATACACCTCTGATAGGTTAAAGGGGTTTGAGGTCTTCGTCACACACCTCCGACAGGTTCAACGGGGTCAATGGTCTTAGTGCAACACCCTCTGATAGGTTGAAGGGGGTCGATGGTCTTGATGCAACACCTTTGGATAGGTTGAAGGGGGTCAATGGTCTTGATGCAACACCTTTGACCAGGTTGAAGGGGGTAAAACATGTCTGCACATGACTAATTGGCAGGTTTAACGGGGTTTTTAGTCACGCAAGGCGACCGAAAACCAGGTTGAAGGCCCTTAATAATGTCGACACATGACAAAAAGACCGATAAAAGGGGGTAAAAAGTCTCTATCAC
>CALGBV010000114.1 GCA_937884015.1 uncultured Bacteroidales bacterium | reverse complement strand
AAAATTTAAGAGAATATTTATTAGATGATAAAGCTGTATTTATGGAATCCTGACGGAAACCGAATCCTTATCGATGACGCCACCCTGAACCTCAAACCCATTCACGATTCCTACCTTCCGAATTTCAAATTTGAAAATTCAGAAGATATTGATTCTAAACAACTTACACTATCATCAGATACTCAACCATTCACCTACCCTATCGTCAATCTTTTCGAATACATTCTCGGCAACGACACCATAACCGAAGCCGTCACTAAGTGGAATTTCGCCAAAGCCAACAACGACAATTCCGTTCAATACATTTCGGAATCAAATTTAGGCGAGACCTGTCTAAGCATCACCAATAACGGCAACGAAATAATGTGTCAAACAGAAACGCATTTCAACAAAAATTGCAAACTGCTGCGGCAAGCCATCGTAATGCCCTTCATCGACAGCACTTCCACCATTTACCGAAAGAACCAGAAAGTAGACAGCATTGACTTCCAAAACGAGTATTACCTTGACCGTGAAGGCTTTACCATCGGAGAAGGCGAACGAAACATCACAACCTATCACAACACGAAGATTTCGTCCGTTCAATTCGATGCGGCAAAACGAACTGCTTATTTCAACATCGATTACTGGCGCGACCATCCGCTCATTCATTATCCACTCAGCGACGACACCTCCGACTATTTCCAAAACATTTCCTGCAAAGAAATTGACGGCAACACTATTATAAAAGGTGAATTTACGCTTTTCGTCGGCACGGAAATCAAGGAAATGCCACGCATTATGCCTGTTTGGGGCGGTTACGAATCAGCTTTCATTTTCACAGAACATGCCGACTGGACCGACATTCGCACACATCGCGCCGTATTGTTTGGAAATGAGCATATTACAAGACCAGAAGATGCCGTTGGCGGCTTCGTTTATTTCGGTATTCCTGTCACAAAAAGCGTGTTTTTCAACAATCCTGATGGCATCACCAACAGCCAGACTTCCGATGGAAGATTTCCTGGTTTACACGCAACCATCAAAACCGACAATGAGTTTTATCAACTGCTCAAATCGCTGAAAGGCATTGGTTTTGACATTTGTCTGCACACGCCAGAGCAATACACGACTGTCGGAAATAATCTCAGCAAGGCACTTAAATTCATGGCAAATGAATTCGGTTCACCGACCTGGATTGACCACGGCTATAACAACGGATCACAAAACAACCGCGAGAATCTAGTTTGCGACGCCCTTCTCCCCGATGCACAGCAATATGCAGAAAAGTTATGGAAGAAAAACAATGTCAGATATTTATGGAATGCCTACTACGAAGAAAACCGCATGGAACATTTGAATTTCGACGGGCATTTCGTTCAGCCTTACGATGGTTTCGGCGATGCCATGCCCAACCGGCAAATCACCACACTGCCAAATGACGATTATTTCCGCCTTTGGTCGACGCCATCGACATTGGAAGTCAACACGGACGACCAATGGTATTACTTTTTTGAGACAAAGCGGCTGCAAAGACTCGTTGACAATCACAACGTTTTCATCACGCACACCTACCCTGCCTGGACCGACCCCGACCGTGCTTTCTGGCAATATAACGAAGACAGCACCGCGGTGGCCATGCCCGGATTCAATTTCGCGCTCCAGCAAATTGCCAATCTCCGTGACGAAAAGAAAATGCTGCCGACCACAATTCAAGATTATTTGAGTTTTTATGAGAGTCTGCTTAACGTAGATTATAAAATTTTGAACGACAATACCATACAATTAACAAACAATGGTCAAGACATAAAAGGCTTGACATTGCTGAGCGAAAATCCAATTCAAATCGAAGGAAAGAATATCGAAACGCGCCAAACCGAAGAAGGTCATTTCACCTGGTTTGACCTGAACAAAAACGAAAAAGTAATAATTCAGATACAATGAAACGCATATCAATTTTCGTGTCGGGAAACGGCACCAACCTTCAGCGCATCGCTGAATATTTCTCAAACAACCCAGACGTTGAAATCGTCAACGTGGTTTGCAACAACCCCAAAGCTTATTCCATCGAAAGAGCCAAAAACCTTGGCATTCCGTTGAGAATGGTTACAAAAAAAGAGTTCAACACGCCTGAATTCACTCAAGAAATGCAAAAACTCAACTTGGATTTGATTGTCCTTGCGGGTTTTCTGCTTCAGATTCCCGAAAGTCTCGTCAAGGCTTTTCCGAAGAAAATCATCAACATCCACCCTGCCCTTTTGCCAAAATATGGCGGCAAAGGCTTTTATGGCGAGCATGTGCATGAAGCAGTCGTTGCTGCAAAGGAGACTTATTCCGGCATTACGATTCACTATGTGAATGAACTTTACGACAGCGGAGAAATCATTTTCCAGGCAAAAATCGCCTTAAACGACCATGAAACGCCCGACACGGTGGCGGCAAAAATCCATGTTTTGGAGCAAGCCAATTTCCCCGTCATTATCGAGCAAGTGCTGAAAGCCCAATAAAAACAAAACGACCTGCCAAATCAGACAGGTCGTTTTGTTATATGGAAACACTTTTTATTCCGTCGGCAAAGCCTTGAAACCGTTGCCCATGATTTCGGAACTTTCGATCACATTGACGAACGCATTCGGGTCGAGGAAACGGAGATTGGCTTTCAGTTTCACCAAATCGGCACGGTTCAAAGTCACATAAATCATCTTGCGTTCAGCACCCTGATAGAGGCCGCTGCCTGCGAAAACGGTACCGCTGCGGTCAAGATCCTCGATGATGAAATTGCGGACCGCATCAATTTCATCCGTAACGATAAACGCTGTCTTATAGCTCTTCACACCTTCGACAACCAAGTCGATGACCTTGCTTTCAATCACAATCAGAAGGATTGAGTAGATAGGCAGACGCAGTTGGTGGAAAGCGATAAACGAAGTCAGGGTGATGCATGAATCGACGATGAGGACAAGCGTCCCTAACGACACCTTAGTATATTTGTGCAAAATCATGGAAATGATGTCGCTGCCTCCGGAAGTTGCTCCCGACTTGAACACCAAGCCAATAGCAACACCATAAACCAAACCTGCAACCAAAGTGTTCAGGAAATAGTCAGGCACAAAAGCCAGGCCCTTGACCGGTTCGTTCAGCAAACCATCGTGGATGACAGGCTGATAGCCCCAGAAAGTTTCGAGCAACCATGTGAAAGCAAATATCAAAATCGTGGAAATCACCGTCTTGGCACCGAATTTCGGTCCCAAAATCCAGGTTCCGATCAGCAGCAAAGGAATATCCATGCAGATGGCATAATAGGAAATCTTCCAAGGCCACACGGTGTTCAGCACGTTTGCCAAACCGTAAGTTCCGCCAGGAGCCAGCAAATAAGGATTCACAAACATCACATCGCCCACCGCAAAGAGCAACGAGCCAAACACCAAATAAAGATACGCAACGACTTGTTGCTTCAATTTCGCTTTTTCCATAAAACAATGATATTTAAAACATTAAAAACACTTTTTATCTTTCCAACGGATTTCAAGATCTTGACGACAATATTTTCGGCAATTCTTTTTCATTTCTTCGATTATCCCAAATTGCGATTATTTTGATTTCACCTTCACCAATAAGATAAAAAACCCGGTTGTGCCATGAATGTAAAATGCGAAATGGAGAATACCTTTCATCCTCAGTGCCGAGAAAAGGATTTGTCGCCAAAGCACTTACCCTATCAATCAAATTAACAACTACCCTATCCGAGACGCTCTTTCCAAACAAATCATACGTCTTCTCGCCTAACGAAGCCAATTCTTCAAGAGCTAATTCATGCCAAATGAGTTTCATACCGATTCAACCTCGACATTACCCTATCATAAACTTCTTCGTGAGGAATGCAAACCGATGAATTGCTCGTCATTTCAGCAGCACGGCGGTTTAATTCACTCATTTCTTCCTCAACCGACTTGTCGGAAACGCTATCGGGCATCACCAACGACAATGCGTATGAATAAATCAGTTCGGTCAATTCCTTTTCGGAATAACAACCGGATGATGGCAACTCTATATCAATTTTCACGGTATTCACTTTTCCAAATTTTCGGCAAAAATACAAATTTTCCTAATATCCACCATCATAAACAGCAGAGCTTATATGACCAATTTCAGATTGCAATTCGCTCATGTTTTTGCATAAAACATACAATAATTCCCTCATCTTTTTGTAAAAAATATGCAATAATTCCCTCATCTTTTTGCAAAAAAAGCATATATTGTGCAGCACAAAAACATTCATATTAAAACATACAAATCAGAATATCATGTATTTGAAAAGAAAAATAGACGATTATCTGAAGAACTGATTATCCAGACATTACAGCCGGAATAAAGTTTTGTTACGGCAACATTGGTCACGAAAACGACATTTACACATTCCCTTATTTCTGTGCCTTCCTGCTGAAACGATACACGATGGAAGCGGAGTGGTAAAAACAACAGCACCCGTCCCAAAGGGCAGGTGCTGTAAAATTATCAAACGACAAAAGGCTTAGTTTGAAGTCAACACCATGCTGATTTCCAGTTCTTCTTTCCAACTGCTTACCGTCATCATGACAGTCTTGTCGCCGTAGGCATAGAACCACATGTTGCCCATGTCTTTATTCTCTTTGTAGGCCTCGTATGTGTCGCACTTCGGACCACGGCTCATTGCACCGGTGTCCCAGTCCATCTTGACAGGATAGTTACCATCGGATGTAACGGCGAGGCACTGATTGAAGAGGGCTTCGGCTTCGGCTGTTTCCGAGAGACCTTCGACATTGTATTTCACATTGAGGTTGTTCACATTGTTAGGGCTTTTAGCCCCAACGAGTTTCCAGCCGTCCTTCGGGCTGAGGTCAACACCGAAGATGCCTTTGGCAATCTCAAGATAGTTGTCGTTGGTGACGTTCTTGAGGTCGGTGGCAGCATTGCCAGTATAGCCATGGACACCTTCTTCAGGGAGGTCGAGTTCCTCAACGATTTCGGTAGCGGTTTTTTCATCAATGACAATGCCGCCATCGGTTTTCTTTTCGTTTGACGAATTGCCGCATGAAACCATCAAGCCCATGCTAGCAGCGCATAAAAATGCAAATGCAAGTTTTTTCATAGGTAATTGTATTTAATTGTTAAGGTTTATTTCTTCACGAACTCGACGCGGCGGTTCTTGGCACGGCCTTCATCGGTGCTGTTATCAGCGATAGGTTCGCTGCTGCCTTTGCCCGAAGCAGTGAGACGGCTTTCGTCGATGCCCATTTCCACGAGTTTGGCGACGATGGCCTCTGCGCGTTCTTGTGAAAGCTTTTGGTTGGTGGCAGCCGAACCGGTAGCATCGCAATGACCTTGTACTTCGAAATTGAGGGATTCATCCTCATCCATGAGATTCTTGATGCGGTTGATTTCGCTCATCGATTCAGGCTTGATGGTAGCCTTGCCCGTGTCGAAAGTAATGCCGTAGGTGATAATCTTGCCATCGGTGGTCAGGCGGTCGTAAAGCGGCACAGCACCTTTGCAGATGCGGAAGTTGGTGACGTAGTTCACGCCATGGTCACTCCAAAGACGGCTTTCAAGTTCAAGATAGTTAGGAGCCTTCATGTTAGGAATATTGATTACACGGGTGCCATTGATATAGGCCTTGAAAGCACGCTTGTTGAAGGAGATGGAGAGGTGGTTCCATTCGCCATCAACCAACAATGCCGAAATGTCGGCTTCAGAACTTCTTCCATCGCCATTTGTGGACGTGTACCAACACTGTACTTCTTTCACATCAGCCGTATGCCAGTAGAATTCCATAACTCTTCCATCCTCTTCTGAGATAAAATCCATTCTATAGTGTGAGCGTGAATACAGGCCTTCTTTAATGGTGCTATTGTCGCCAGCGAAGAAATCGCATTCAACGGTGAATTCGTCAGTGAGATAATTGCGAGGATTCTTCATGAGCGGAGCCACTCTGGTAGTATTGTCCTGAAAATCGAGAGCCATCTTGCCATCGAATTTCACCACTTCGGAAACACCACCGATAAGGTCCCACTTGCTTGGGAACTCGCCCAACTGTTCGCCAACGAGGTCGTCGTCGAAGATAATCTCATCGCCAGGGACAAAGTCGCACTTGGAGTAAGCAGCTTCGATGGTTCTCGGTTGCTTGGCCTTACTCTTTTTGGAACTCTGTGATGTGGCTTCTTCTTCATCGTCAATTTCCTCGGCCTGTTCCGCATCCTTATCCTTGTTCTTTTTGTTCTTTTATCTTTTCACCAGTTTTTCCAGGAATGTCAGCTTCAACAATATTTTCTACACAATTATATTCTTCAAGTAGTTTTACTGCTGTTTTTTCACCTATACCACTAATTCCTGGAATATTATCAGATTTATCTCCCATTAATCCTTTTATTTGAATAATATTTGGTAAACCATTGCTCTACTAATGGTTTTCTAAAAAACAACGTTGGATAACTGATATAAGGCAAAAACAATTTGGTAAACCATTGCTCCAAAAACTCTAAAGAGT
>CALGBV010000113.1 GCA_937884015.1 uncultured Bacteroidales bacterium | reverse complement strand
AGATAGTAAGGTCTTTCCTGTGGCAGGTCATCGACCATGGAGCCGTCGGCGGTTTCGTGAACCCTCATGCTTTCGTTGGTCTGCAATATGCCGAAAGCTTCCGATGCGTAGATGGATGACTTTTTGCTCCATTGGTATGGCTCTTTTGCAATTCTTTCAGGGCGCCCGTTGGGGTGATAACGCAGTCCGACCATCCAGCTGAGCACGTTGATGCCGCAGTTGGGCAAGGCGATGGCTGCATTTGATGAATGTGAGAACTGGTAGCGGACAAGCAGGTCGAAATTGTCTTCAATCATGAAAGTCGGGCCTGCATCAAGGGCGAGGTGGACGTTGGCGCATGAACCGATGAACTCATCGCCCCAGTGTGTCCAAAACGAAAGTCCGCCCATGATGTCGTAATCAAGCGACCAGGCTTTGCCGCGGTAGAAACTGCCGTTGATGAAACCGCCTAATGAATAGCAGTCGCCAAGTGCAATCCACTGGTCGTAGGCGTAGCCTTGCTCGTTGCGGGTCGTGTATTTGATGCTGTCGACATGGTTTTTTTCGAAACGGAAAAAGGCGCCGTAGGTCAGGTAGTTGAAGTTTTTCTCCCATTGGCTGCGGCCATCGGTCTGGCGTGCAATGCGCAGATCCACGCCGTATTGTGGCAACGATTTCATGTAGGCATGGCGTTCCTCAAAAGGAATGTATTTGCCCAAACGGAAATCGGCTTCCCAAACATTGCGGTTGTCTTTCCAAAGGTTCTGGCAAAAAGCGGAAGACGAAAGGATGAAAACCTGAAGTAATACGATTATTGATAATGTAATTTTTTTCATGATAGATGAACTTGATTATTTGACTTTATTAGCTTTTTCTTCGTCGTTATTGAACCACTCGAGGTAGCTCTTGGTGTAGCTCCGGCCCGATTCAAGCAAAGCGTTTTTCTTCTCGTCGCTGAGGTCGAAATCGGTGGCTTTCACGTCCAAAGTGTCGATGTAGATGGTGCGTTGCCAGTCGTCGCTGTGCAGGTGTGTGTTCCTTTGGAAATCAATTAAGGTCTTGAGCAGGGCAGAAGTGTAGTCAAATAGATTGTCAATGTCCTTAACTTGCGGTTCGGTGTTGTCGTGGAAGACGGCGATTTCATCGGAACTGTCCAGACGGAATCCCAAGGTCTCCTGGTTGTAGACGTATTCGTTGGCGAGTCCGAGTCCTTTGGGCATTTTCTTCTGTGCCTCGTTGATTTTGTTGTAGTATGCTGTCCTGACAAAATGTTTGGCCACAAATTTCCTGTTGTCGAAGGCCTGAATCGGATAATTGTCGAGGAGACCTCCGTCAACGTAAACGTCTTTTCGCGGGTTGGCGTGTACGGCGGCAAAGAAAATCGGAATCGACATGGAAATGCGAGCTGCATCGGCAATGCAGAAATCAGGTGTGGTTTCGGCTGAAAACACTTCGGAAAATTCCGTCGATAAGTTGCTGCCAATGAGGTAGATGTCGAGGAACGGCTTGCCATCTTGTTTCATCTGGGCAAGTTGACCGAAGGTGGTTTCGCTGTCACCGGTTTTGTCTTTGATGATGCCGCCGATAAATTCACGGAAGAAATCGCCTTTGAACCAGCCGTAATCCGTGAAGATGCGTTTCGAGTCGCGTAGGAAACCCCACGAATCATCCTTGAACTTGTTGAAATCGAGATTCCAGACAATGTTTTCAATTTCGGCTGGCGTGTAGCCCAAACCGACTAAAACGGCGAGAATGGCGCCAGCCGATGTGCCGGCCACGCGCTGAATGTCGGGCAGGATTTTTTCTTCCTCAAGCACTTCCAGCGCGCCCGCGTAGGCAATGCCTCTCACGCCACCGCCTTCAAAAACCAGATTCTTGAAATGGTATGCCATGTCGATGTCTTTTTGTGATTATTTCTGATAATGGAGTTTATTGTTTGTGACAAACTGCGGATAAAAATCGAACACGGATAGGACGGATTGACACGGAGAAGTTCTGCTAGCAAAACAACAATCCGTTAGATCCGTTAAATCCGTGTTCAACAATGTTTTCCATTAGCGTCCGTGATTATTTCTTGCTCCAGGTCGTGCCGTCCTTGCCGTCTTTCAGCACGATGTCGTATTTTGCCAGCTCGTCGC
>CALGBV010000112.1 GCA_937884015.1 uncultured Bacteroidales bacterium | reverse complement strand
CGAACTGAACGACAAGCCATGCCCAAAAGGCTATGATTGGGATGGATATTTGAAAGAGTATCTGTGATTATTCTTTGAAATGGGCGGAAATGTGCCAAAAAAATATAGATTTCCGCCTGTTTCAAGTTGAATTTAGCTTATAATGGGCGGAAATGTATTAAAAAAACATAGATTTCCGCCCATTATAAGTTTTTATTTTGAAAAAAGGATTATCTTTGCGCCGTAATCAATCAAAGGTAAAGCCATGTTAGTCGGTAGGGAATACGAAAGTGACCGTTTGCGCAATCTGCTTGACTCGGACAAATCGGAGTTTGTGGCAGTTTATGGCCGTCGCCGTGTCGGGAAAACTTATCTGATACGGGAGACATTCAATTATCATTTTGCTTTTCAACATTCTGGATTGTCGGGCGGAAACATGCAGCAACAGATTGACGAGTTTCGCAATTCTATGATGCTGTCAGGCTGGAAAGAAAAGAAACGGCCCGAAAACTGGTATGATGCATTTCATCAGTTGGCAGAGCTGCTTGCAGCTTCAAAAGATGATAAAAAGGTGGTTTTCATTGATGAGATGCCTTGGATGGACACACCGCGTAGCAATTTCATCAGCGCTTTGGAACATTTTTGGAATGGTTGGGCGAGTGCCCGGAAAGACATCATCCTTATTGTTTGCGGCAGCGCCACTTCGTGGATTATGGATAAAGTCATTCTTGATCATGGAGGGTTGCATAATAGATTGACAAACAGGATTTTCCTGCAACCTTTCACGCTTCGCGAATGTGAACAGATGGCAAACTTGCAAGGCATCGTGCTGTCGCGCAAGGAACTTTTGGAAATCTACATGATTATGGGAGGAATCCCTTATTATTGGAGCTATTTGCAGCGTGGCATGAGCATGGCGCAAAACATCGACCGGCTGTTTTTCAATCCGAAAGGTGAACTGTATTTGGAATTTGAAGCCCTTTATGCTTCGCTTTTCAAAAACTCGCAGTTGCATATTGCTGTCGTTGCGGCATTGGCAGGATGCAAACGCGGTTTGTCTCGCGAGGAAATCCTGACAACCACTTCGCTGACTGACAATGGCAAATTCGACAAGGCTTTGCGCGATTTGGAGTATTGCGGTTTCATCAGGAAATACAATATGATTGACAAGAAAAGCAAAGGCGCATTGTATCAGCTAATGGACAATTACACTTTGTTTTATTATCATTTCATCAGGAATAACGAACATAACGACCAGCATTTCTGGTCCAACTCGCAAGGCAAGCCAATCCATTTGTCGTGGACGGGCTTAGGCTTTGAGCGCGTTTGCATGCAACATGTCGATCAAATCAAGGCGGCATTGGGCATTAGCGGCGTGCTGACAAATGTGTATTCGTGGCGCACGGTCAAAACCGATGAGCATCCGGGCGTTCAAATTGATTTGTTGATTGACCGTTCCGATAATGTCATCAATTTGTGCGAAGCTAAGTTTTCCGCTGATTATTATACTTTTGTTCAGGAAGACGAAGCGGATTTGCTTCTCCGCCAGTCGGTTTTCCGCTTGGTGACGAAAACAAAAAAGTCCATTCATCCTTTGCTGATAACCACGCACGGACTGACACCGAACCGTTACAGCGGCATCATTCAAAATGTGGTGACTATGGATGATTTGTTTAAATGAATGTCATTCAATGAATTGCGTGGTTTCTGTGCGTTGAGACAACTTTGAAACGGGCGGAAATGTGCCAAAAAAACATAGATTTCCGCCCATTATAAGGTCTGTTTTTGAAAAAAACTTACGCCTTCTTCAGCAGAATGACATAAACCGGGAAGTGGTCGCTGTAGCCGCCC
>CALGBV010000111.1 GCA_937884015.1 uncultured Bacteroidales bacterium | reverse complement strand
ATAAACGGTATAGCCGGATGCGGCAGACGAGGAAATGTTACCATCCGATATGAACAAAGAATAATAACTTGTCATGTTTGGGTTGTAGCCTTCAAGATTCACAGTACCCTTATCGATGCATAACAATAATGAACCATCAAGGTTTATAGCTTGAGCGTTACAATCCTGACCACTATAGGACAATTTATATTTGATAGGGAAATTAGGGTTTTTCGCCAACTGCATCTCTCCATTGCCTGTTCCCGAAGCGTGAAGATAGTAATTGTAACCATCCTGATAGCCGAGAACATAAACGGCATCAAGGTCGATTCCGTTTAACGAAGAAATGGGGTGGTAATTATACAATGTGATGGATTGCGCCTTAACTCCTAAGCAGCCAAATAAAGCTGCAATAATAACTAATATCTTCTTCATTTTTGTGTCTTCATTTTTGTGGTAAATGTTGCATTTTGGGCGGCAAAGATACACTTTTTTTCAATTGGAAAAGCTTGAATTTCTTTGGTCTTCCTGTCCTTTAATTTTTGATAATTCGTGGGCCATTCGTGATAATTTTTGCTTTATAAGTGATAATGAAAAAGGCGTCGATTGACGCCTTTTTTGTTTTGATGTCATTGCAGCTGCAATATTTTCATTTCATCCAGTCGCGGTATTTAATCCACACATGGAGCCAGATGCGCGCCATGGAATCGATGGCGTCGCTGAAAATCATCTTGTTGTAATCGTCGAAATTCTGCCCCCATTCGGTCTGTTCCATGAATTCGTTTATGCCTTGCGTGTTGCTGAAGGTCTCGGGGATGAGATAGTAGGAGAACAGGTAGGAGTATTGCGATACGGAGCTCATGTAGTCCCATGTGCTGCTGTTGTTGTTGCCCCAGCCGTGGGTGTAGGGGCGGCTGGCCAGTTCTTCTTCGACGGCGAGCATGAGCGGGGTAGGCTTCTTGTGCAGCGGATAGCCTTGCGGGTCGTAGAAGAAGCGGTTGTTGTCGGTGTCGATGTCGTATGATTTCTTCACCTGGTCTTCCCATTTCTTTTCAATGGCGCCGTGAATGCCCGACTCGTCGGAGAACGGACGGTTGTCGCAGTGCAGAGGCATGTGGCAGTCGGCGATGTAGTGGCTGATGATGAAGAAACGCATGGCGATGTGGTTGTTGGTCGTCGCGATAGGGCAGCCGCGTTCTTCCTTGTGCAGCATCTTGAAGTTGTCGACGATGCTGTGGGCTATCGATTCGCAGCGGTCGGCGCAGTTGCCTTTGGTGATGGTGTAGGGTCTGCCGTAGAGCGGCGATTTCTTTTTCATCATGGCGCCGATGGAGTGGGTGGAGGGCAGGCTGCGGAACTTGACGTTTTCCGTGCCGTCTTCGGGCTTGTATTTCACGATGTGACTGGTGCTCATGTCCTTGAAGACATCGTCGGGATACCATGCTCCTTCAATGACGAAGTCCCTGTAGTTCTTGAACCATTTCACCAAAGCCTTGGCTTCACTGCG
>CALGBV010000110.1 GCA_937884015.1 uncultured Bacteroidales bacterium | reverse complement strand
ACCTGTTTCGCCTTCCGCCTGCGCATTCCGCGCTGGGTGAAGGATCCGTCCGTCAAGATCAACGGTCTCGAGGTCTCCTACAAGTACGAGCCGGGACAGCTCCTGAACCTGACGCGCGTCTGGCGGAAGGGCGACCGCGTCGAACTCGACTTCCCGATGCCGGTCCGGACGGTGCTCGGCCGCAAGCGCCAGAGCGGACGTTTCGCGGTGATGCGCGGTCCCGTCGTCTACGCGCTCAATACGCACGCCATTGAGGCGTTCAAGGACGAGGATCCCTATCATGCCCAGTGCATCCTGATGATGGACCCGAAGCGTCTTTCCTATCAGAAGGATGAGACGATCCGCGCGGTCGTCTCGACCGTCGACTGGGCGGTCGGCATCGACGACGTGACGGTCGACCAGGGCCGCGAGGCGAAGAACGTCTGCGCCGTCGAACTCAAGCCGTTCTGGCACGAGGACCGCACGCTCACGTATTTCCGCGCACCGAACATCCGCCGCGATTGCCGTGAGCAGGACGAACTGTTCGGACCTGAGGCGAAATAAAACTATGAAGAAACTATTACTTATCTCAGCAATCCTCACGCTTTCAACAAGCATGATGGCACAGAAGAATCGCTTCGAATCAATGAAAGACGTAAACAACGTGACCGACCTCACACTCGATTCTCTCAATAAAGCGCAGGCAGCACGACCTGTCTCGGGTTCAAGTCGTAAGGGCAACAACCCAGTTTTGTTCCTTGTGGGCAACTCAACCATGCGCAACGGTACACTTGGGAATGGCAATAACGGTCAATGGGGATGGGGTTTCTTCGAGCATCTCTTCTGGGATGAAAACAAGATTACAGTGGAAAACCATGCACTCGGAGGCACAAGTACACGCACTTTCTACCGCAACCTTTGGCCAGCAGTACTGAAAGGAATAAAGAAAGGCGACTACGTAATCCTCGAACTTGGGCACAACGACAACGGTCCGCTTGACTCTGGTCGCGCGCGCGCGAGTATAAAAGGAATAGGAAATGACTCTGTCGAGGTGACAATACAAGACGGTCCAAAGGCTGGAACGAAGGAATGGGTTTACACTTTCGGAGGTTATATCAGGAAATATGTAGAGGAAATCCGTGCCGTCGGTGCCACTCCAATTCTCTTTACCCTAACGCCAAGAAACGACTACGAGAGGGCTGACACCACCAAGATACAACGCAAGTTAGAGTCGTTTACTCCGTGGATATTCGCAATGGGCAAAGAACTGAACGTGCCGGTTATCGACCTGAACGACATCAGTGCACGCAAACTTGAGTCGTATGGCAAGTGGAAAACCAACTATTTCTTCTTTGGCGACAAGATACATTCAAGCGAATTTGGTGCGAAAATGAATGCTGCAAGCTGTGCCGAGGGCATCAACGCAAGCTCCGACCCACAGCTTTCGACACTGAAAACATACCTCCTGCCAGCGATGATTACACCAAAGCGTTGCGACCAGAAACGCGAAAAAGGCAAGCCAATGGTGTTTATCACTGGCGACTCTACGGTCAAGAATACCGACCGCGACCCGGACGGAATGTGGGGATGGGGCAGTCAGGCAGCAACAATCTTCGACGAGCGCAAGTGCACTCCAATCAACAAGGCCATGGCAGGTCGCAGCACTCGCACGTATCTTGATGAAGGCCGATGGGACGAGGTGTATAACAGCATCGAGCCAGGCGACTATGTGCTGATTCAGTTTGGACATAACGACATCGGCGGCATCGACCGCGACAAGGAACGTGGCGTCATTCTGGAAGAAATGCGTCAAGGACAAAACGCCATGATGCGTATGTACGAAACTTTGCTTCCAGCCCTGTATCCAGACAGCCCTTACGGTGCCCGTCTGCCAATCGGTACCGAACAAGTGGTTGCCAACTTCGACTACGAAACCCTGCGCACCTATTATAGAAAATGGTATCGCCCTGACTTGCAAGGCATCATCATCGTTGGTGACATCGATGTCGACCAAATCGAAAGCAGAGTGAAGACCATGTTTGGTGCCATTCCGGCTGCTGAAAATCCAGCAGAACGCACACGTTTCCAGGTCGCTGACAACGACGAACCATTGGTTGCCATCGCCTCCGACAAGGAAGAAACCAGCTATCAGATCAGCGTGTATTACAAGCACGACATCACCCCGATGGAAGAAAGAGGTTCACTCGATTATTGGATTTCGACCTACGTCAACGACATCATTTCAAGCATGTATAACAACCGCTTGGAAGAACTGACCCAGAAGCCAAATCCTCCATTCATTTACGCAGGTGGCTATTACGGAACTTACTTTGTTTCTGACACTAAGGACGCTTGGTCGAGTGCCGCCTACGCAAAAGACTTCAACGGCATTGACGAAGCTCTCAGCGCCATCGTCATGGAAAACAACCGCATGAAGCAATTCGGTTTCACCGCTTCGGAATACGAACGTGCCAAGGCCGATTACCTCAGACAAGTCGAAAGCCAGTTTGAAGAACGCAACAAGCAGGACAACGGCAGATACCTCTACCCTATCCTCAACCATTTCCTTGGCAACGAACCTATGATGGGCATCGAAAACGAATATGCACTGCTTTCACAAATCATGCCTGCTCTGCCTCTGGAAGCCATTAACGCTTACGCTCAGGAACTTATCACCGAAAAGAACATTGCCATCGCCCTGACTGCTCCACAGAAAGAAGGCGAAACACTGCCTACCAAGGACGAATTGCTGGCCCTCTTCAACAAGGCAAACGCCATGGAAGTCGAAGCCTACACCGAGACCGTTTCCGACGAACCTCTCATCGCCCAACTGCCAAAGAGCGGCAAAATCACTGACAAGAAAACCAACGACACTTTCGGCACCACCGAACTCACCCTCAGCAATGGCATGAAAGTCATCTACAAGCCTACCACTTACAAAGATGACGAAATCGTCATGTCAGGCTACAGCTTTGGCGGTTACTCAGCTATGAGCATGGATGATCCTTACACCTTGCAGGAAATCAACGAATTGGCCACATTGGGCGGCGTTGGCAATTTCAGTGCCATCGACCTTCCAAAGGTTTTGGCCGGCAAAAAAGCCAGCGTTTATCCTTCCATCAGCAATTACACTGAAGGCATGAGCGGCAGCTGCTCCGTCAAGGATTTGGAAACCATGCTCCAACTCACCTATTTATATTTTACTGCACCACGCGCTGACGAAGAAGCCCTTCAATCCTATCTGACCCGCACCAAGTCGATGCTGGCCAATGCAGAATCAGACCCAATGACCGCTTTCCGCGACAGCCTCTATGCCGTCATGTACGATTCACATCCGTTGGTAAAGCGTATGAAAGCAGAAGATTACGACAAGATTGACTATGCAAAGGCCCTGAAACTTTATCAGGAACGCTTCAGCGACCCGAACAACTTCGTCTTCACATTCGCCGACAACATTGCCCCAGCCACTTTCGAACCAATGGTTGAACAATACCTCGGCTCGCTGAAGAAGCAGAAGAGAAACGAGACCTGGAAAGACAACGGCCTGAACCTCACCAAGAAAGACAACATTTGTCACTACGAAAAGCAGATGGAAACTCCAAAGGCTACCTGCTACATGATTTACAACGGTGCCATGGAATACACCCTCAAGAACCAACTCGCCATGCAATGCCTGAATGATGTGATGGACATCGTCTACACCGAAAAAATCCGTGAAGACGAAGGCGGCACCTACGGTGTCGGCGTTCAGGGCAGTGTCGGCAACCGTCCGGAAGGCAACTTCATGTTCCTCATCGGTTTCGACACCAACAAGGAAATGCACGAGAAGCTGATGAACATCGCCAAGACAGAACTCGCCAACGTTTCAAACAACGGCCCACGTCCGGAAGACCTCAAGAAAGTGAAGGAATTCCTTGTGAAGAAACACGCTGAAAATCTCGAAAGCAACCGTTACTGGATGAGCAGCATCGTTCTTGAATCGCAGGACGGCTTCAACCCAATGAAGGATTACGAAGAAGTCCTCAACAGCATCACCAGCGAAGACGTTGCAGCCATGGCAAAGAAAGTCCTCAACGGCTACAAGAAGGAAATCGTCCAACTGCCTGAATAAATAAAATGGTTCAAAGGCGCTTTGCGCTGAGAAAAATTGTTCAAAAAGCGTTCATGCGCTTGTCGGAGAAAACGCTTTTTGAACGATTTTGAACCACATAAACAATTGACAAACAATTTAGTATTAACAAATAAAATTACAATCAAATGGTAGAAAAAGTTCAACAGC
>CALGBV010000109.1 GCA_937884015.1 uncultured Bacteroidales bacterium | reverse complement strand
GATGTACGTCTTCGATATGAACACCCGCGGCAACCTGATGAAGGTTTTGAAAGGCGAAAACATTGGAACCATCGTTACGAAATAACCCCTGTAGAGACGCGATTCATCGCGTCTCCCCTATACAACACAATTAAATCAGAGACGCGATGAATCGCGTCTCACAAAACACATATCAAAATGACATAGAGACGCGATTCATCGCGTCTCTACAAGAACACCCACATGGAAAGGAAACATCATCTGCGCAAAGTCAGGAACAAGACCAGCAACAAACTGGATTACATCCTGTTAGGCATCATCATTGCCGTTGCCGCCGTTTTGAGATTATGGAAATTAGGCCAAGTACCTTTCATGCACGATGAATTCAGCGCGCTCATCCGCACCGATTTCGACAACCTGCACGATTTGGTCACGAAGGGCATCATTGCCGACACCCACCCTGCTGGCGTGCAGTTTTTCCTTTACCTTTGGGTGAAACTCTTCGGATGGAGCGAGTTTTGGGTCAAATTGCCCTTCGCCCTGATGGGCATCGCTTCCATCTATTTGGTTTTCAAAGTCGGCAAGCAATGGTTCAACAACAAAGTCGGTCTGCTTGCAGCGGCCTTTTTTGCTGTCAGCCAGTTCACGGTGTTTTACAGTCAGTTGGCCCGTCCTTACATTGCAGGCATGTTTTTCGTCCTGCTGTTTGCCGTCTTTTGGAACAAAATCCTTTTCGACGTCAGGAAACCAAGCATTGGCACCTGCATTGGCTTTGCCGTTGCAGCTGCTTTGGCGGCATTGGCCCATTCGTTCAGCACTGCGCAAGCCGGCCTCATGTTCCTGACCGGTCTGTTTTTCCTGCCAAAAGAAAGACGCAAGGCCTATTGGCTGAGTGGCGTGGGCGCTTTAGCACTCTACAGTCCTAACCTGCCGATTTTCTACCACCAGCTTATCGAAGAAGGTGGCATAGGCGGTTGGCTTGCCATGCCGAAATCCACCTTCCTGATTGATTTCGTGCAATACACGATGAACTATTCGCCTTTGTTCATCTTTGCCACAGGCATCATCATCATTCTGCCCATCATCCTGCAACGCCGCCAAAAGCGCTCCTACCCTATCCGTTGGGCTGCCGCCGCATGGTTCCTCATTGCCTTTGGCGCGGCATACGTCTATTCCCTCTTGCGCGAGCCTATCCTGCAGCAAAGCACGATGATTTTCAGCTATCCTTTCCTTGTCATCATCGCATTCTCGCTGTTCAAGAACAACACGATGACCAAGACGCAGACCATTGCCGCCGTAGCCGGCATCCTGTTTGCAGGCACCAGCACGCTCATCACTTCGCGCGGCCACTATGAGCTCATGTACCATCAAGGCTTCGACCAGATTGCTGTCAAGATGCAAGACGACAGCAAACAATACGGCGAAAAGATTCATTTTGCGACAAGAAGCGAAATCGGCAAGGCATCGGAGTTTTATCAAGCTCAGACCGATGTGAAAGACCGCATCATTTTCGACCGTTACGAGCACCTCAACAACTTCACGAAATGGATGCACGACAACCCGAAAGCGATGCTCGGCTTCGGCTGGACCGATTATGTTGACCCGATTTGGGAAACCTACGCCGTGGGCAATTATCCGTATTGCTCGTTTACAAAAGACTGGTTCACTTCGCGATACCTTACATTAAGCAAAACCGGAAACGAAGGCGGAACTTATCTTTTGAACGAACTCCCATTTCCACCATCAGGCTATGCCAAAGGGCAAGAATGGGGACAATCCGTCACTTTCACGCTCGACTCCACTTTCACTGGCAGCGAAGCTTTAGGCATGATTGCCAACATTCACTGCGACAGCATCATCGACAAATGCACCATGGTCATCGAAATCCATGATGCCGAAACCGACACCTTGATTTATTGGCATGGCTCGCAAGCCGAAGAAGGTCAGTTCCTGCCAGGCGACAATGTGGTTGCCGATGCGCTTTTGCTTAATGACGAATGGATTGAAAAATGCGCAACCGTCAAGGCATACATTTGGAACATAGGCAAATGCCCGTTGACAGTAAGCAAAATGAGTTATTACACCCGCAAGAAAGACCCGATTCTGACAGGATTATATGACCCGCTGAATTAAATGGCTATTGGCTATTAGCTTTTAGCTCTTAGCCATTAGCCAACTGCCAATAGCTAAGAGCCAGAAGCAATAAAAAATCGACAGTAAATAGTCTTGGAAACGAAAAAACGTTTATTTTTGCCTCCAAATTTTTGAAAGCAATGACAGAAGATTCTCAATTTGTATTAGACGAAGCCACTGAAAGCATGGACAACACCATCAAGCATCTGGAACACGAATTTCAGAGCATCAGGGCAGGCAAAGCCAGTCCAGCCATGCTGAACGGCGTTATGGTTGAATATTACGGCACCACCGTTCCGATTGAGCAGACCGCCAACATCGGCTGCACCGATGCCAGAATGATTGTGGTTCAGCCTTTCGACAAGAGCGCACTCAACAACATCGCCAAGGCCATTCTGAACGCCAACTTAGGTTTCAACCCGATGAACAACGGCGAAATCCTCCGCATCAGCGTCCCGCCTTTGACTGAAGAACGCCGCCGCGAACTCGTCAAGCGCACCAAGACCGCTGCCGAAGAAGCAAAAGTCGGCATCCGTGGCATACGCCGCAACGCTAACGACGACGCCAAGAAACTGGAAAAAGACACCATCTCGGAAGACGAGTCGAAACAACTTCAGGAAGAGATTCAGAAACTCACCGACAAATACATCAAGAAAATTGACGACTTGGTGGAGCTCAAGTCAAAAGACATCCTGACGGTGTAATGTTTCTTCCGAACGATACAAAAAAAGCCTGCCGAAGCAGGCTTTTTTAATTTCACGCTTAAGCAAAAAAACACAAGGGCATTTTTGAGCAAATAAGAAAAGTATTCCAAAAAAAACCTACCTTTGCAAAACTAAAACACTAAATCACTCAAATATGGATAGAAGAGAATTTCTGAAAGAAAGTTTGATTGCCATTGGCGGAATGGCCGTGGCCAGCTCAGGTTTGCTTTCCGCCTGCGTAGGCAAAGGAAACAAGAAGATTGAAGAACTGATTGCCGAAGCGCCAGCGGCATTTTTCGATGACCTACCGCCTATCGACAAACTCGGCTTCGGCCTCATGCGTCTGCCACGTCTCGAAGACCGTTCCATCGACATCGAACAGACCAAGCAGATGGTCGACCTGTTCATGCAAGCCGGATTCAACTACTTCGACACAGCCTGGGCTTACGGCGGCAGCGAAGACGCCACACGCCAAGCCTTGGTGGAACGCTATCCGAGAGACAAGTTCATCCTGGCAACCCAACTGGCCGCTCGGGTCAAGTG
>CALGBV010000108.1 GCA_937884015.1 uncultured Bacteroidales bacterium | reverse complement strand
GCACTTCGCGTACTGATTGCAGATACTCATTTTCGCCTGGATGTTTCTTTTCCAGGGCGACCATAATGTCATTTACTTTCATTTTATTAGTTTAATTTAAAAGGTTTATGTGTTTACTTTTATAAGTTAAATGCTTTCTAACGCTAACTTTTCAGTTATTTCGCTGCAAAGGTAATATTTTTAATTTTACAAACGAAATTTACTTGAAATTATTTTACTCTCCCCCATGAAATGTGGTTTCCACTTCTTCGCCATATTCATACACACTGGTTTTCGCCACCGTTCCATCGGGATTATAATAGGTCTCCAAACCATGTTTCTGATTATCCACATAATTGGTTACCAAACATTTATAACCCGACATTTCATAACCAATCTGTTGGCCGGTACCCATCACGTAATTTGCCGTTGAGGCCAACGCGCCATCAGAATAAAACATCATCCAGGAGCCGTCCATCATGCCATCGACAAACTGACCTTCGGTAAAGATCTGTCCGTTTTCATACCATTTCACGATTGGGCCATTCAATTTGCCATCAGAATAATGTTCCTCGGAAGCTAAAATGCCTTTCAGGGAATAAGAATGGTAAATGCTGTCGAGTTCGCCATCCTTGTAGAAACCATCTTCCATGATGTTGCCGTTCTCGTACCAGCGCGTCATCTTTCCGTTCATTTTATTATTCTGGTAATCAACCTGAAACTGCTTACGGCCATTTTCATAATACCATGTGCAGGTGCCATTCAGCACATCGCCTTCATAACTGAGTTCCGATTTCAGGTTGCCGTTATCCCAATACGACTTGCGGGTTCCGCTGTCACACGACGACAGAAACAGGACAACCAAAACAAATAGAAAAAACGTTTTTTTCATAGTAAATCGAATCATTTTCCGGTTTCCGAAAGATTAATGGGTTTCAGCTCAACATTTTCATTATCATACTGATAAATGCTCCACTGATAGTTTTCCAGGCCATTGTCAGAAGCGGTTTTCACGAAACGGAATGAATTTGAAAGCAAAGGCATTTCGAAATTCAGCAGGCAATCCTTCGGTTCATGGCCGTAACGCATCAAGGCATTCATGAAATACCAGGCCACATCGAAACCTGAGAAAGCGTAATCGGTTGGCTCACAGGAATATTTTCTTCTGAACTGAAATATGAAGCGTTTCGCCTCGTTGCTGTTGTAATCGACAAAATCATCGCTGAAATAAATGGCATTCATTTTCAGCAGGTTCTCGACAAGAAGTTTGTCCAAATCCGCCCAGTCGGGCATGGCAATCAACGTTAGCGGGTGATGCTCAGCGGTTTTATTCAACTTGTTGACAATCTGAGTTGCAAACACGTTATCTTTGCCGTAGGCAATCACCAAATTGTTGCGAACCGTTGAAAGATGCGAATTGAAAACTTTCAAGTCTTCCGACTTGTAGACATAACGCTGCACCGTATTTTCAATCCTGACATCATCCAGATCGCCATTTTGCAAATCCTTCGTCGCATATATTTGTCCCTCAACTTCAATCGTTGATGGCAGATTGCTTCCCATTTCCTGACGATGTCCTTCGAGTTGCGCATAACGCATGAAGTCTTCCGTTTTCAAAACCACTTCCGAATTCACGGCAAGGTTCAGCAGACTTTCCATTTCATCCAGATAAGCCGCCGAACTTTCGGAGAGACTGCTTTGGCAGAGAATCGACACGTTGGAATCGCCATAATACTGATTGACCAGACTGGCCAATTGCGACAGCTGGCCATCGGCTTTCGGCTTCAGTTTCACGACGTACGGGTTGCCCTCCACGATATTTTCTCGTGCCGACAAAGGATTCACGATAAGCGTCTTATGCTCTTTGGCATACTCCTGGACCACGCCGAACGACTTGCTGAAAAACGGGCCGACAATCAAATCGACAGGTTGCTTTTCCAATTGACTGACTGCATTTTGAGCCGTTCCGATATTTTCCGTCACATCTATCACCTTTAAATCCAATTGCAAGCCATAATGCTTTGTCAGCGAGTCAACTGCAATCATAAATCCTTCGTAAAACTGAATAAAGGAAAAAGGCCGAGCCTTGCGCGATTTCACCACGCTTTCAGGAGAAACGGCAATGTCGTTCACCTCGCCCAAATACAAAGGAATAAGCAATGCGACCTTATAACGTTCGTGCATATTTTCAGGCAATTCCGTGCAATCTGAAGCAAAAACCGGTTCTTCCTCCACGACAACTGGTTCTTGAACAGGTTCTTGTTCTGTAACTGCAGGAGTTGATTCACATACACATCTATCAGGTCTTGCATATTTTGTACCA
>CALGBV010000107.1 GCA_937884015.1 uncultured Bacteroidales bacterium | reverse complement strand
AATCATGCTCGTTTTGCGTAAGCTGACCATCGAGGCGCGCCATGCTGATGAGGTTTGAGACATGAGCCAACTGGGCTCGTTTTGTCGGGTTGAAGAGTGGCATAATGACTAAATTAAGAGACCTCTAAATACTTTTTTCCATAGTGCCATTTGACTCAGCACCGAGGTCCTTTAGGTGCAAAGCCAAATAACACCGCAAAGTTAGCAATTATTTCTTTGTTTTCACATTTCACTCAGTCAATTTCCACCATGCCCGCAAGGGCGCTGTTGCTAGCGCGACGCTCGCCTTTTTCGACAAAAGCGACATACACCAGATAATTCCCTTTTCTCATTTCGGAAACAACAGCAATGCAGCTTTCATCAGAACGACACGACTCAGTCAAATCCCAATGCACCAGCATTTTCTGCTCATCATAGAACAAGACCAGGAGTCTATCGGTGGCATTTGAACTAGTGGCACTACCATTGTCAGTCCAGCGGATTTCCGCCTTGCCGTCACTCACGGCAACACACGCATCAAGCGGCTGAGCCAACGAGCCTGACACGACAGCCGCCTTCTCCACCTGAACTGTAAGCGTTGCCTCATCGACAGCCTTCAAAACGCGGCCCACTGCCTGTTGGTAAGGGTAAGCGCGACTCGAAGGCTCGTAATTCGTCGCATTAAGGAACGCTTTCAAAGGTTCCAAAAAGCGATGGACGACAGCCATTTTGCTCACTTGGAGGCTTTGCTTTTCGTTCAAAGTGTATTTCCTATTCGGTCTTACCCTCAGAATGCTGCCAAACCGGGGATGATCCACCAGCACGGCATTCCCGACCATACCACTGAAATTGCCTGTTTTCGGATTAAATCTTGCCATAATTCTTTCTTTTTATCGTGCTGCAAAGATAATCAATAAAAGCAGACCGGACTATACCCCAACCGATATTTTTACATAATTTAACCATTATTAACATATAGATAACCATAAAGTAATGGATGAACTATGGATAAATAATGGGTAAATTATGGATTTATTAATTTTCGTTCACAACCAGGAGGCGTTGAAATAATTATCGTTCCCTCTGCGGTTATTTGCGTTTCCTTTTTTACTATCTTTGCCCTCTCAAAATATACCTTATTAATATAAGCAAGTCATGTGGAAATTAGCATTTGTATGGATTGGAGCCGTCACCCTGTTTTTCATCGTTTGGGCATTGGCAGCAAAACTCATCAGACGTGCCTGCGAGAAACGCGATGCCGAGAAACAAGAAGGACCCTCTATCATGGAAGACAATTCCACACACGACAATCTTAACTCTTAAATCTTTGAATTTTAAATCATTAAATAATAAAGTGTTTGACCATAAAAGATATAATTGCAGAAAAAACAGTAAGAATTGATTCAAAAAGTCAAGTTGGTTATTGGTTTTCAGTTATCAGTTATCTGTTTTCAGTTTTTCAAAAGTTCAAAATTGTTCAAAAAGTCCAAATGTCTAATGGTCTAAATATCAAATAGTCAAATCATTAATTATTAAATCATAAATAACAAACACACAATGAAATACGACGTTATCGTTATAGGCAGCGGTCCTGGCGGATATGTGGCTGCCATCAGAGCATCACAATTGGGAAAACACGTTGCAGTGATCGAAAAGGCCGAAGTTGGCGGCATTTGCCTCAACTGGGGCTGCATCCCTACCAAAGCCTTGCTGAAAAGCGCACAGGTTTACAACTACATGCAACACGCTGAAAACTACGGCATTAAATTGGAAGGCGAAGTGAAGCCCGACATGGAAGCCGTAGTCGCACGCAGCCGCGGCGTCGCCGACACCATGAGCAAAGGCGTTCAGTATCTTTTCAAGAAGAACAACGTTGAAGTGATTGCCGGTTATGGCAAACTGACTGCCGACAAGCAAGTTGAAGTGACTGATGCAGAAGGCAATGCCACGCTTTACGAAGCCGACCACATCATCCTTGCCACAGGTTCAAGAGTCCGCGAATTGCCAGCTTTGCCTATCGATGGCAAGAAAATCATCGGTTACCGTCAAGCCTTGGTTTTGGACAAACTGCCTGAGAGCATGGTGGTTGTCGGATCAGGTGCCATCGGTTCGGAATTCGCTTTCTTCTTCACCTCGATGGGCGTGAAAGTCACCTTGGTGGAATTTCTGCCAAACGTAGTGCCGAATGAAGATGAAGAAGTCTCCAAGCAAGTGGAACGCGCTTTCAAGAAGCTGAAAATGACCGTGATGACGGAAGCCTCTGTCACCAACGTTGATACGACTGGCGAGAAGTGCGTTTGCACCATCAATACAAAGAAAGGCGAAAAAACCGTTGAAGCCGACATCGTGCTTTCAGCCGTCGGCGTTCAGACCAACATCGACAACCTTGGTTTGGAAGAACTGGGCATCACCTCGGAACGCGGCAAAATCAATGTCGACGAGTACTACCGCACCAATGTGGCTGGCGTTTATGCCATTGGCGACATTGTCCACGGTCCGGCACTGGCTCATAAAGCCGACCACGAAGCCATCATTTGCGTGGAAAAGATTTGCGGCTTAGACCCGAAGCCATTGAACTACAGCAACATTCCAGGCTGCACCTACACCACTCCTGAAATCGCATCCGTCGGTTTGAGCGAAGCCAAAGCCCTTGCAGCAGGTTACGAAGTGAAGATTGGCAAGTTCCCATTCACCGCATCGGGCAAAGCTACTGCTGCCGGCAACCGCGATGGATTCATCAAGGTTGTGTTCGACGCCAAGACAGGAGACTGGTTGGGCTGCCACATGGTTGGCGACAACGTGACCGAAATGGTTGCCGCTGCCGTTCTGTGCCGCGAACTGGGTGCCAAGGGCGAAGACATCATCCATGCCGTATTCCCCCACCCGACCATGTCGGAAAGCATGATGGAAGCAGCTGCCGCCGCTTATAATGAATGTGTACACCTTTAATTAGTATGTAGTTTGGAGTGAGGAGTTAGGAGGATTTGGAAGGAGTATCCTTTTTAACCTTCTAATTTCAGACGCGATCGCGTCTATACTCCTCACTCCTAACTCCTAATTCCTAACTTTATGTCATGGAAATCATTGAAACCAAGATTAAAGATTTAGTCATCATTAAACCAGATGTGTTTCTGGACCAAAGAGGTTATTTCTTTGAGTCCTATAATAAAGAACGTTTTGCCGCCTTGGGGCTGAACATGAATTTTGTCCAGGACAATGAATCAAGGTCTATGAAGGGTGTTTTGCGCGGATTGCACTTTCAAAAAGAGCCATACGCACAGGGCAAATTAGTCCGCGTGGTGAAAGGTGCCGTGATGGACGTGGCCGTCGACATTCGCAAAGGCTCGCCTACCTTCGGGCAATGGGAATCAGTGGTACTGACTGAAGACAATAAGTTCATGTATTGGATTCCTGAAGGTTTTGCTCATGGCTTTGTGTGTCTGGAAGACAATTCCGTTTTCACCTACAAATGCACCAACGTCTACAACAAGGCATCGGAAGGCAGCATCCGCTGGAACGACCCCGACTTGAACATCAACTGGAACATTGAGAACCCGATCCTGTCGGAAAAGGACAAGGTCTCACCGATGTTTAGGGAGTTTTGCGATGGGATTTAAGCCATTAGCCATTAGCTTTTAGCCATTAGCTGTTAGCTTTTGTCTGTCCAGAGGCTGAATGTGCTTTTGGAATTATTGAAAGATTTTTGTTATTCTTTGCTTGACGAACAATTATTAAGAACAATTCTGACATGAAAAAAAGAAACATTATCCTGACAAGTTGCCTAGCGGTTCTGCTGGTCTGTGGAGTCGCGGCCATTACTTATTGCACCGCCCAAGATTATGCCGACGACGAGATGGAGCGCTACGAAGGCACAGACCGCGAATTTCTGACTTTCGACAAAATCGACCATCCGACCCACGACATCGAACTGCCCGAAAGCCTTGAGTTTTGCGGTGAAGAAGTGCCTTTGGATTTGTTTTATGTCAGAGAAAGTCTAGAAAGGGAAATCCTCGTCAATTCGTATCTTCATTCCAGCACCTTGCTCTTGCTGAAGCGCACAACACGTTGGTTTCCAGTGATGGAGCCTTTAATGGAGAAATACGGTCTGCCTGAAGATTTCAAATATCTTTCGATGATTGAAAGTTCGCTCACCAATGCAGTTTCGCCATCAAAAGCCGTCGGTTTCTGGCAGTTCCTTGAAAGTACGGGAAAAGAATATGGTCTGGAAATCGACAAAGAGGTGGATATGCGCTATAATGTTGAAAAAGAAACCGTTGCAGCCTGCAAATACCTGAAAGAATCCTATCGGAAATTTGGCAGTTGGATTTTAGCCGCGGCTGCATTCAACTGTGGCAACGGCAGAATCACACGCACCATGAACGAGCAAAAAGTCGACTCATATTTCGACATGATGCTTCCACAGGAAACCGAACGCTACGTATTCCGTATCCTTGCCTTGAAGGTCATCACAGAGAATCCCGAAAAATACGGATTCAGAATCAGCGATAACGGATGGTATCAACCACTTGAATATAAAACCGTTACCGTAACCGAAAGTATTCCTGACCTCGTTGATTTTGCCATTAGTCAAGGAACGAATTACAAGATGCTGAAATATTACAACCCGTGGCTGCGCTCAAATACACTAACCATCTCTGCCGGCAATAGTTACCAAATCAAAATACCTACGGGAAAATTTGCAAAGACACACAAAAAGACTAGAACCGAATAAATAAATGAGACGTAGCACGCTACGTCTCTACATTAAATCATGAACGACTTTTCGGAAGATAAGAACCTTGAGATTTTAGGCGCGCGCGAAAACAATCTGAAAAACATTGATTTAAGCATTCCGCGCAATGCGCTTGTCGTGATTACCGGCCTTAGCGGCAGCGGAAAATCATCGTTGGCTTTCGACACCATTTATGCGGAAGGTCAGCGGCGCTATATGGAGAGTTTTTCAGCCTACGCCCGACAGTTTATCGGCAACATGGAACGCCCTGATGTTGACAAGATTACGGGACTAAGTCCTGTGATTTCAATCGAACAGAAATCCGTTAACAAGAACCCGCGTTCCACCGTCGGCACCATCACGGAGATTTACGATTTCCTGCGTTTGCTTTATGCACGCATTGGCGAAGCCTATTCCTACAACACGGGCGAAAAGATGGTGCGCTATACCGAAGAGCAAATTACCGATTTGATTCTCAACGATTTTCGAGGCAAACGCATCAATATCTTGGCACCATCGGTCAGAGGCAGAAAAGGCCATTACCGCGAACTTTTCGAACACATCCGCCAAGCGGGATTTACGAGAGTACGCATTGATGGCGAAATGCGCGAAATTGAATTCGGCATGATGGTCGACCGCTACAAAACGCACAATATTGAAATCGTCGTCGACCGAATTGAAGTCAACGCAGATTCGGAAACACGCATCAAGAAATCCGTGCAGACGGCTTTCCGCTACGGCAAAGGTCTGCTGATGGTTTTGGAGCAAGGTGCCGACAATCCACGCTATTTCAGCCGTTTGCTGATGTGCCCGACGACTGGCATCTCCTACGAAGACCCAGAGCCGAACACCTTTTCGTTTAACTCGCCTTACGGTGCCTGCCCAAAATGCAACGGCCTTGGCGAAATCACAGAAGTCGATAAGGAGAAACTGATTCCAGACCCTAATCTCAGCATCAAGAAAGGCGGTTTGGCACCGGCCGGCGAATATAAAAGCGGCGGCTGGATTTTCAGGCAACTGGAAGCCATCGGCATGAAATACGGTTTCACCCTCGACACGCCAATGAAAGACATTTCCGACGAGGCCATCGACGTCATTCTTTACGGCACCAACGAGTCGTTTGAAGTCAAGCACGAATATTTGGGAGTCACTTCAAAGGTGAAAATCAATTTTGAAGGCATCATCAATTTCATTGAAGAACAGAATACCGAGGACGCGCCGGCTTCCATTTCACGCTGGGCAAGTTCGTTTATGAACCACAAGACCTGCCCTGTTTGCAATGGTTCGCGTCTGAAAAAAGAGTCACAATATTTCCGCATTGCGGGCAAAAATATCGCCGAAGTGGCCGAGATGGACACGCTGAGTTTGGGCAAGTGGATTGAAGATTTGCCGAGTCAACTTACTGAAAGACAGAACGGAATCGCCAAAGAGATTTTGCGCGAAATCGACAAACGCGTTCACTTTCTGCTCGACATCGGCATCGATTACCTCAACATGAACCGTCCGGCAGGCTCACTTTCGGGCGGCGAGGCGCAACGCATCCGACTGGCAACGCAAATCGGCTCGCAACTGACAGGCGTGCTTTACATTCTGGACGAGCCGAGCATCGGACTGCACCAACGCGACAACCACAAACTCATTGAATCGCTCAAGGAATTGCGCGACATCGGCAACTCGGTCATCGTCGTCGAGCACGACGAGGCCACCATCCGCGAGGCCGACACCGTGCTCTTCGGCGCGCCGTACGACAGCACCACCTCGTTCCGTCCCGGCACGCGCTTCGGGCCGGCGGCCATGCGGGCCGAGAGCTTTGGCATCGAGACCTATTCCCCGCTGCAGGCCCGCGACCTCGTGAACGAGTACAACGCTTTAGTTCGTGCGGGTGAAGCCAACGGCAACGGTGACGCGGTAGCCGAAAAATACCTTTTCAAACTGCAACGTTCCGGGGAAGTGCTCGACCACTTGCAGACCGTACTGCCCAACGACCTGATGCCGTACGTCAACAACCGCTACCAGCAATATACAATGTACTTCTTGGAT
>CALGBV010000106.1 GCA_937884015.1 uncultured Bacteroidales bacterium | reverse complement strand
CGGTCATAGCTTCGGCCATGGCGTAGGCGTGGAGATCCATGAGCAGCCAAATGCCTCACCCTCCGTGGATGCGCCCTTGCCCTGCGGCGCGGTGATTTCGGCGGAGCCGGGTATCTATCTGCCGGGCAAATTCGGCGTGCGAACCGAGAATACGGTTGAGGTCTGCAAGTGCAATAAGAACGAATACGGTCAGTATTTGCTTCGCGTCATCGACGAAATGAAAGCTACGGGAAAAGAAAACTTGGATTGACTTAACTATGAAACGAACAATCATCATCACAGGCGGTGCCGGTTTCATCGGCTCACATGTCGTCCGCCTTTTCGTCAACAAATATCCTGAATATAGAATCATCAACCTCGATAAGCTGACATACGCGGGCAATCTTGCCAACCTCAAGGATATTGAGGACAAGCCAAATTACCGTTTCGTCAAGATGGACATCTGCGACTTCGAAGGTGTCTATCAGCTGATGCAGGAAGAACACGTGGATGGCATCATTCATCTCGCCGCTGAGAGCCATGTCGACCGCAGCATCAAGGACCCGTTCACCTTTGCGCAGACCAATGTGATGGGCACCTTGAGCATGCTGCAGGCCGCCAAGCTGTACTGGGAATCGCTGCCCGAAAAATGGGAAGGCAAGCGTTTCTATCACATTTCGACCGATGAAGTGTATGGCGCTTTGGAAATGACCCATCCGCAAGGCATAGAGCCTCCTTTCACGACAAAGGCTTCGTCGGGCGAACATCATCTGGCCTACGGCGAGAAGTTCTTCACCGAAGACCTGAAATACCAGCCGCACAGCCCATACAGTGCCGCCAAGGCAAGTTCCGACCATTTTGTCCGCGCTTTCCACGACACCTACGGAATGCCTACCGTGGTGACGAACTGCTCCAATAACTACGGTCCTTATCAGTTCCCTGAGAAACTCATTCCTTTGTTTATCAACAACATTCGTCATCACAAACCGTTGCCTGTTTATGGCAAGGGCGAAAATGTGCGTGACTGGCTCTTCGTCGAAGACCACGCTCGCGCCATCGACTTGATTTTCCATGAAGGAAAGATGGCAGAGACTTACAACATCGGCGGTTTCAACGAATGGAAAAACATCGATATCATTCACGTCCTGATAAAGACTGTCGACCGTCTTTTGGGCCGTCCGGAAGGTGCTGATGAAGACCTAATCACCTACGTCACTGACCGCGCCGGACACGATATGCGCTATGCCATTGATTCCACGAAATTGCAGAAGGAATTGGGCTGGGAACCATCCTTGCAGTTTGAGGAAGGCATAGAAAAGACAGTCCGCTGGTATCTCGACAACCAGGAATGGATGGATAATGTGACTTCCGGTGACTATCAGAAGTATTATGACGATATGTATAAGAACCGTTAATGTACTTTGGCTATGACTGATTTTTGTTGTCGAGGCATCAGGTATGGCTGCGTGGTCAGTCCCTTCCCTTAATGGGAAGATGGACCGAACCTTGCTTGACAATCTTTTTCGTTTAACAACAAATTCATAATCAAATGGATAAAGTAACATTAATAGAATACGATAAAATATATAAGAACTTCATCGACGAGAAGTATCTTCACGATGGTCACGATGAGTATTACTATCGTAACTTACAGGTGAAGAAACCAGCCAACGGTTGGCGTCATCTGCGTTCCGATGAGGTTGAGCAATTGGTGAAAAACAGCAATTCCGCCACCAATTGGGACGATATTTGGGTCACGGATGAATTCGACCCAATCATGATTCGCAACAACCGTTTTTTCGGCATGGTGCGCATCGGCCGTGTGAAATGCGAAGTCTTGCAATATCATGATTTGCGCGTTCCGGTCGGCATTACCGATAGTAGCATAATTTCATGTGACATAGGTGATAACGTTGCCATTCATGATGTGCATTACATGGCTAATTACATTGTTGGTGACAACTGCATTCTTTTCAACATTCAGGAAATCTGCACCACCGACCACTCGAAATTCGGAAATGGCATCATCAAGGAAGGCGAACCAGAAGATGTCCGTGTGACCTTGGAAGTGATGAATGAGGCAGGTGGCCGCAGCATTTTGCCGTTCGATGGCATGATTACTGCCGACGCTTATCTTTGGGCAAAATATGCCGACGATACGAAACTGCAACAACGCCTGAAAGAAATCACACAAAACAGCGTTGACAGTCATCGTGGCTATTATGGCACCATTGGAGAGTCGAGTGTCATTAAGAATTCATGGATTCTGAAGGATGCTAAAATTGGTCCTTATTGCTACATCAAGGGTGCCAGTAAGTTAAAGAATATCACCATCAATTCATCGGAGGAAGAGCCTACGCAAATTGGCGAAGGCGTCATTCTGGTGAACGGCATTACGGGGTATGGCTGCCGCATTTTCTATTCCGTTGTGGCCACACGATTCGTTTTGGGCGACAATTGCAATTTAAAATACGGTGCCCGCCTGATTCACTCTGTTTTGGGCGACAATTCCACGATTTCGTGCTGCGAAGTGTTGAACAATCTGATTTTCCCATCGCACGAACAGCACCACAACAATTCCTTCCTGATTTCGAGCGTAGTAATGGGACAGAGCAATATTGCTGCCGGTGCTACACTGGGATCCAACCACAACAGCCGCACGGCAGACGGTGAAATTCAGGCCGGACGCGGTTTCTGGCCTGGGCTGTGCACCAGTCTGAAGCATTCGTCAAGTTTTGCCTCCTACACCCTGCTGGCCAAAGGCGACTATCCGGCCGAACTGAGCATCACGCTGCCGTTTGCCTTGGTGAACAACAATGCGGCCAAAGACCGCCTAGAGGTGATGCCGGCCTATTGGTGGATGTATAATATGTATGCCCTGAACCGCAATATAACCAAGTTTGCCAAGCGCGACAAACGCCATTTCAAACGCCAGCACATCGTGTTCACACCCTTCGCTCCCGATACGGCAGAGGAGATTGTCAACGGCCGTATGCTGATGAAATACTG
>CALGBV010000105.1 GCA_937884015.1 uncultured Bacteroidales bacterium | reverse complement strand
TTCACCAACCTGACGCACGACCATTTGGATTATCACAAGACCATGGCCAACTACCGCAATGCCAAGAAGAAATTCTTCGACAACCTGCCGACCAATGCCTTTGCGCTCACCAATTTGGACGACAAAAACGGAGCCGTCATGCTGCAAAACACCAAGGCAAAACGCCTTACATACGCACTGAAGCACGATGCCGATTTCAAAGGTGTGGTACTGGAAAGCCATTTCGACGGCATGATGATTAAGGTGAACGGCACGGAAATGTTCACGCAACTTGTCGGCGGATTCAATGCCAGCAACCTGCTCGCCATTTACGGTGCCGCCATTTCTTTAGGTTTCGACAAAAATGAATTATTAGTCGAAATCAGCAAGCTGAAGGGTGCCAATGGCCGTTTCGACATGGTACATTCCGATTGCGGCATTGTCGGAATCGTTGATTACGCCCACACGCCTGATGCTTTGGAAAACGTCCTGAAGACCATCAACGATGTGCGTTGCCACAAGGAAACCCTTATCACGGTAGTGGGCTGTGGCGGCAACCGCGACACGACCAAACGTCCGGAAATGGCAGCCGTGGCCGCCAAGATGAGCGACAAGGTCATTCTGACCAGCGACAATCCACGCAACGAAGACCCCGACGAAATCATCCGACAGATGAAAGAAGGTCTCGATGAGGAAGCCAAGCGCCATGTGTTGAGCATCACTAACCGCCGCGAGGCCATTCGCACCGCCGTGGCTTTGGCCAACAAAGGTGACATCATCCTTTTGGCAGGCAAAGGGCACGAAAACTATCAGGAAATCAACGGAGTAAAGAATCATTTTGATGACAAGGAAGAATTGTCAGCAGCATTAAAGGAGAAATAAGACATGCTATACTATCTGTTTCAATATTTGGAGAAAAGGAGTTTTCCGGGTGCAGGAATGTTCACCTACGTCACGTTCAGAGCAGTCGTGGCCGCCATTTTGGCCCTGATTATCTCCATTTGGTTTGGTAAGCGTTTCATCAACTGGCTGAAAAGCAAGAACATCGTTGAAACACAACGCGATGAAAAGACCGACCCGTACAACACGCAGAAAAAAGGTGTTCCGACCATGGGCGGTGTCATTATCATTGCCGCCATCCTGATTCCTTGCCTCCTCATCGGGAAACTGCACAGCATTTACCTGATTCTCATGGTCATCACGACACTCATTCTGGGTGGCGTGGGATTTGCCGACGACTACATCAAGACCTTCAAAAAGAGAAAAGACGGCATCAAGCCCATCACGAAAATAAGCTTTCAGATTCTGTTGGGCCTTATTGTCGGACTCACCTTGCGCTTTAGTCCAGCCGTCACTATCAACGAAAAAGTTGAAGTGAAAATCGAAAACAACAAGGAAGTCGTCATCAAGACACCCGATGTGAAATCGACCCGCACCACGATACCTTTCTTCAAAAATCACGACCTGAACTACGCAGATTTGTTCAGTTTCATGGGACCGAGGGCGAAATACATTTGTGGCTGGATTTTCTTCGTCATGCTCACCGTTTTCATCGTGGCTGCCGTTTCAAACGGTTCCAACCTCAACGACGGTATGGATGGCATGGCAGCAGGCAATTCGGCCATCATCGGATTAACCTTGCTCATCTTCGCCTACGTTTCGAGCCATGCGGTTCTGGCCAGCCACCTCGATTTGATGTTCATTCCAGGCAGTGAAGAAATCGTCGTGTTTTTGGCCGCATTTGTCGGAGCTTTGATCGGTTACCTTTGGTACAACTCCTTCCCTGCCCAAATCTTCATGGGCGACACCGGCAGTCTGACCATAGGTGGCATCATTGCCGTCACGGCACTCATCATACACAAGGAACTGCTGCTGCCTATTCTGTGCGGCGTGTGGTTGCTCGAAGTCCTTTCCGACCTCGATGTGAAACTCTTCCTGAAACGCGGCAAGAAACACAGAATCTGGAAGAAAGCACCTATGCACGACAGTTTCCGCACCTCGATGGAAGAATTCAAGAAAGTCTGGCCAAACAGCACCGTAACCTTCCAAGGCGACGGCATGAAGCAACACGAAGTGAAAATCACCATCCGTTTCTGGATTGTGACCATCCTGTTAGCCGCACTTACCTTATTAACATTGAAAATCAGATAATTACAAACAATATTAAAGATTTAGGAATTATGACTTATTTTGAAGAATTAAGCAACTCGCGCACCAAACGCGCCGAAAACATGGCAGCCGCCATCAGTTCGAAAGTGCTCCAAATCCGAAAGGAAAGCATCAAGCAAAGCCTCAGCGACTACGGCACCCTCGGACACCGCAAGGAATACGTGACCACGATTGACGAAGTGATGTATTTCGATGATGCCAAGGCCGAAAACGTAAATGCAACCTGGTTCACTTTTGAAAGCACCTTGAAACCTATCGTGTGGATTGCCTGCGGCAGCAACGAAACTATCGACTACACCGACCTGCTGCCCATGGCCAGACAGAACGTCAAGACCTTGATTTGCTTAGGCGACAGCAACAGCCAGCTGAGAAATGCCTTTGAAAGTTCGGTTCACGAAATCTACGATGCAAAGGACATGGACGAAGCCGTTAGAATCGCTTCCATCGTGGCACAAGAAGACGACATCGTGGTGTTTTCGCCAGCCAGCAAGTCTTCAAAGCAAAACGAGACTTTCGAAGAAAGAGGCAACCAATTCAGAAACAGTGTAAAGCGTATTGCAGATGAACGGTATCAATAAGATATTGAAAGGCGACAAGGTCATTTGGATCCTGGCATTGCTGTTGGGCATCATCTCATTGGTGGTGGTCTACAGTGCAGCCAGTGCCCTCGTAGTGCGCAACTACGACGGCAACACGGGCCGAATGCTCATGAAGCACGCAGGCACCCTTTTTCTTGGTTACCTGATGATGTTCATCGCCTATAAAATCAATTACCAGCACTACTCCACGATTTTCAAATTCGTGCTGTGGCTCTGCATTCCGTTGCTGCTCTACACCCTGATTTTCGGCAACAACCTCAATCAGGCATCGAGAACCATCAACGTGTTAGGCTTTTCATTCCAGCCAAGCGAATGGGCGAAAATCGCCTTAATCACCTTCACGGCAAGGGAATTGGTGATTTTAGGCGACGACATTCACGACTTGAAGACCGTCCTCACGAAAATCGCCATCCCGATACTGATTATCACCGGATTGATTTTCACCGAAAACCTTTCCACTGCCGTCATACTGCTCACTGCATGTATTGTACTTCTTATCGTTGGCCGCGTGAAACTCACCCACATTTTCGCCATTGCCGGATTGGGCCTCGTTTTGTTAGGTTTCTACATTGCCTACGATGTCGCCAAGACCAACATTTCGAACAACAAGGCGAAAAAGGAAATGACAGCCATGGTTGAAGAAGGCAGTGCGGCAGAAGTGGAATTCACGCCAAGAAAAAACAGAATCCAGACTTGGAAAGGCCGTATCGAAGCCATGTTTGAAGACGATGAAGAAGCCTTCGACCCATTCGACGACCACCATTATCAGCAGACTTACGCCAAAATCGCCGTGGCATCAAGTTCATTTTTCGGCAAAGGCCCCGGAAAGAGCGAACAACGCAATTTCCTGCCTCACCCCTATTCCGATTTCATTTTCGCCATCATCGTTGAAGAATACGGAATCTTAGGTGCCATCGTCGTCATCCTGATTTACATCATCATACTGACGAGAGTGATGCGTATCATGAACAAACGCCCCATGACTTTCGGCGCCTACATGTCGTTCGGACTTTGCTTCCTGATGATCATGCAAGCCATGATTAACATGGGGGTCTCAATAGGATTGCTGCCCGTCACTGGTCAACCATTACCTTTCATCAGCATGGGCGGAACCTCCATCATGGCCACCGGATTCATGCTCGGCATGATACTGAGCGTGACCAAAAGCATCGAAGAGGAAGAAAGCGGAAATGACAAGGCAGAGCAAGACCTCGAAAATACTGAAATAGTAACAGAAAACACCGATACAAATGAAAGAGCAATTGAAAGTTGTGATTAGTTGCGGCGGAACGGGAGGACACATTTTCCCAGCCATAGCAACAGCCGATGCGCTAAAACGCGAATATCCGAACACCGAAATCCTTTTCATCGGCGCCTTGGGCCGCATGGAAATGGACCGTGTGCCTAAAGCAGGCTATCCGATTAAAGGATTGTGGATTAGCGGCTTGCAACTCGACAAATCCATTTTCAGTCTGCCATTCAAACTCATCAAGAGCCTGAAAGATGCCAGAAACATACTGAAGGAATTCCGTCCCGACGTGGTCGTCGGTTTCGGCGGTTTCGCCAGCGGCCCGACCTTGAAAGCCGCAAACTGGCTCCATATTCCGACCGTCATTCAGGAACAAAACTCCTACCCAGGCAAGACCAACCGCAATGTCGGCAAGAAAGCCAAAGCCATCTGCGTAGCCTATGAAAAAATGGACCAATGGTTTCCTGAAGACCGCATCCATCTGACCGGCAACCCGCTGCGCTCCATAATCGCAACAGACGGCACGCGCGAAGAAGCCGCACAATATTTCGGCCTGAATCCTGAAAAGCCTATCGTGCTGCTTGTCGGTGGCAGCCAAGGCGCCCTAGGCATCAACAAAGGCATCAGTGCCCGCATCGAGGCCTTCAAGAATAGCGACATGCAACTGATTTGGCAGACCGGCAAGTCGTACATCGACAAAGCCAACGAAGAAGTCAAGCAGCATAATCTTGAAGACAAGGTGAAGCCGACGGTTTTCATCGACCGAATGGATTTGGCCTACACTGCCGCCGACATCGTCATTTCGCGGGCTGGCGCCATCTCGATTTCCGAATTGGCATTGGTGCAGAAACCCGTCATTTTCGTCCCGTTGCCGACCGCAGCCCAAGACCATCAGACTAAGAACGCACAACGTTTGGTCGATGCCGAGGCCGCCATCATGGTCAGAAACGACGAAACCGAACTGATTCTGGTCTCAAAGGTTCAGGAACTACTCAGAGACACCGAGAGACAACAAAAAATGAGACAAAACATCGCTGCCTTTGCACGGCCTAACGCCGCCGAAGACATCGTAAACATCATACTGCAAGTAGCAAAATGAAAACAGGCGAAGGACATAGCATTTACTTTTTAGGCATCGGCGGCATCGGCATGAGCGCCTTGGCGAGATATTATCACAGCCTCGGCTTCGCCATTGCCGGCTATGACCTTACCCCTTCCCCACTCACCAAACAATTGGAAAATGAGGGCATGGCAATCCATTATGAAGATAACCCAACCCTATTGCCTGCCCTCATTGATATTGTCATCTACACGCCTGCCATTCCGAGCACATCAAGGGAACTGGCCGAAATCAAGCGTCGTGGACTGAAGATGATGAAACGCGCCCAAGCCTTGGGCGAAATCTCGAAAGAGAAATTCACCATCGCCATCGCTGGCACACACGGCAAGACTACGACAACCGCCATGACAGCACACATCCTCTGCGAATGTGGCAAAGACACGACGGCCTTCATTGGCGGCATCGCCAACAATTTCAACAGCAACCTGCATTTGGGGCAAACGGAAGACAGCCTTCTCGTGGCCGAAGCAGACGAGTTCGACCGTTCCTTCCTGCAACTGCATCCCGACATCAGCATTGTCAATTCGATTGATGCCGACCATTTGGACATTTACGGCGACAAAGAACACTTAATCAAGAGTTTCCGCGATTTTGTCGCGCTCACCGAACAAGCCGTGATTTATCGCGAAGGCCTGCCAGTTGACGATTGCAAAAACGGCATCTGCTTCGGTTTTTCGCACGATTGCGATTTTTACGCCGATGAAATCACATCTTGCGAAGGCACGACGAGTTTCACCATTCATGGAAAAGACGAGGCGACACGCATCACGATTCCAATGGCCGGACTGCACAACGTAATGAACGCTACCGCCGCCTACATCGCCGCACGGCAAATCGGTCTCGACGGTGAAGCCATTGCAAAGGCTTTGTCAACTTTCAAGGGTGTCCGCCGCCGTTTCGACATCAGAGTCAACAATAAAAAACATTGTTACATAGATGATTATGCACATCATCCCGAAGAAATAAAATCATGCTTGTCGGCCATTAGGGCATCTTTCCCCGACAGGAAAATCACGCTCATCTTCCAACCACACCTTTTCACTCGTACACGCGATTTCATGGAAGAGTTTGCCAGCACACTGGCAATGGCCGACGAACTGATTTTACTCGACATCTACCCGGCTCGCGAACTGCCCATCGAAGGCATCACCTCGCAAGCCTTATTGGAAAAAATCAATCTGAGTGCCAAAATGGTCTGCCCAAGAGAAGACCTGATGAGCCTCATCGAAAGCAAACGCCCTGAGCTCCTTGTCACAATGGGGGCTGGCAACATCGACAGATTTGTTGAACCTTTAGAAAAAACAATAAAGACATGGTAAAGAAAATCTTAAGCATTTTGGTTTGGATCATAACGGCGGGAGGCATAGTGACGCTTTTCATTTTCAGCCGTTCCAATTATCTTTCAACACCGCTGAAATCCATTTCAATCAGCATTGAAGGCGCAAACGGGCACGAATTCGTCGAAAAAGACACCCTGCTTTGCGAAATCGGCAGCATCTGCCACATCAGTTCAAAGAACGCCATCGGCAACATCGACATGTTGCAGATTGAACGCCATTTGAACGGCAACCCTTGGATTGAGAAGTCTGCATCCTACATTGGCTTGGACAGCGTGCTTTACATCAATCTCAAAGAATACGAGCCCGCCTTGAGGGTTTTCAACAAGTCAGGCAAGTCCATTTACCTTAACGAACAAGGTGTGGTTTTCCCGACAAGCGACACCTACACGCCCCGCGTGCTGATTGCCAGCGGCAATTTCGACTTCCCAACCGACACCAAGATTAACGATTCAATCTATCAAAACAGCGGTCTCGCCGATGCGCTTTACATCCGTCAAGTCATTCAGAAAGACGAATTTCTGCAATCGTGCATCGGGCAACTCTATCGCAACAATGCCGGCGATTTCGAAATCACGGTGAACGAAATTGATGCGAAAGTCGTTTTGGGCGACACTTGTCAGGTTGATAGCAAATTGCTAAAAATGAAGACTTTCCTCAAGCACAAACTAGGCAGCGAGGAACTCGATAACTACAGTAAAGTGAATTTAAAGTTTAAAAATCAAATAGTGTGTACAAAAAAATAAAGTCATGAGTGAAGGTAAAATCATAGTCGGTTTAGACATCGGCACCACCAAAGTTGCCTGCATGGTGGGTAAAAAATCAGAAAACGGCAAAATCGAAATCTTAGGTTACGGCAAGTCCGTTTCTACAGGTGTGAAGCGTGGCGTTGTCACCAACATCTTCGAAACCGTCGATGCCATCAAGAAAGCAGTCAAAGAAGCCTCCGACCAGTCGGGCGTCAACATTTTCACCGTAAACGTCGGCATTGCCGGACAGCACATCAAAAGCCTGCAGCACAGAGGCGTGCTGATGCGCGACAACAGCGACACGGAAATCACAGCCGAAGAGCTGGAAAAGATGCGTCAGGACACTTATAAAATCAACATGGTTCCTGGCGAGGAAATCATTGGCGTTCACCGTCAGGAGACATACGTCGATGGCGAAATCGCCGACAATCCGGTAGGCATGTTGGGCAGCAAGATTGAAGCCAATTTCCACGTCATCATCGGTCAGACAGCCGCTGCAAAGAACATCATCAAGTGCATCGAAAGCGCCGGCCTGGAAATGGACAACATGATTCTTGAGCCTATCGCATCAGCTGAAGCTGTTCTTGCCGAAGACGAAATGGAAGCCGGCGTCGCCCTCGTCGACATTGGTGGCGGCACCACCGACATTGCCATTTTCAAAGACAACAAGATTTATCATACCGCTGTCATTCCGTTTGGCGGCAACATCATCACCGACGACATTTGCACCGGCTGCTCCATCATCAGACATTATGCCGAAGACGTGAAAGTGAAGTTCGGCTCAGCCTTGGCCAGCGAAAACCGCGAAGACGAAGTGGTTTCAATTCCTGGCATTCGCGGAAGAGAAGGCAAGGAAATCTCTTTCAAGAACTTGGCCAACATCATCCAAGCACGTTTGGACGAGATTTTCGAAATCGTCAACGTTGAAATCCAAAAGGTCAACGCCGACAAGAAGCTCATCGCCGGCATCGTTCTCACGGGTGGTGGCGCCTTGATGAAACACATTCAGATGCTCGCCGAATTCCGCACCGGAATGCCTGTCAGAATCGGTCATCCAAACGAGCATCTTGCCGAAAGCACAAACAAGGATTTGGCAAGCCCAATGTATTCAACCGGCATCGGTCTCGTCATCGAAGGTATTGCTAGAGCCGAATTGAGCGAAATGCTGGAACAAGAAAAATCAAGCAAAACACCAGCAGAAAAGCCTGCAGCCATTCCTGAGTCAACGGATCCCGAAGTAATCGTACCCGTTGAAACCGAAGTCAAGGAAAGAGGTCCGAAAAACAAGCGCAAGAAATTCGACTTCACATCAGTCATCGACACATTAGGGAGAATCTTCACCTCCGACGACATCAAATAAGCGGAAAGAAAATACGAGAGAAACTTTACAAACAGCAAAACACCGACAACATGGACGAAATGTTTAAACCAATAACACAGGACAGACCAAACTACATCAAAGTCATAGGTGTGGGCGGCGGCGGCGGCAACGCTGTCAACCACATGATGGAAGAAGGCATTCAGGGCGTGGATTTCATTCTCTGCAACACCGACCATCAGGCTTTGATGAGGAGTAGCGTCCAAAATAGGGTTCACCTTGGCGAGCGCGAGTTGGGTGCCGGAAACGACCCGAACATTGGCCGCCAGGCTGCTGAAACCAGCAAAGAAGAAATCAATGCACTGCTGGATGAAAACACGAAGATGCTTTTCGTCACGGCAGGTATGGGCGGAGGCACTGGCACTGGTGCCGCGCCTGTAGTGGCTAAACTTGCCAAGGAAAAAGGCATTCTCACCGTCGGCATCGTCACCATGCCTATGGAACGTGAAGGCCGTCGCCGCAAGATGCAGGCCCAAGCCGGCATCGAGGAACTGCGCAAATGCGTCGACACCCTGATTCTCATCAGTACCGACAAGTTGCGCGACCAATACGGCGACATGAAACTCTCCGAAGCATTCCGCAAGGCCGACGATGTGCTCACCACAGCCGCCAAAGGCATTGCCGAAATCATCACCGTGCCGGGTTATGTCAACGTTGACTTTGAAGATGTTACGACAGTCATGCGCGATAGCGGAAAGGCCATCATGGGAGCCGGAAAAGCCGAAGGCGAAGGCCGTGCCGAAAAAGCCATCAAAGCTGCCATCAACTCTCCTCTGCTCAACGATTCCGACATCGAAGGCGCCAAAAACGTGTTGCTTTACATCACGTCTGGCACCAACGAAGTCTCACTCGACGAAGTGGACGAAATCCTTGCCATTGCCACTGATGCCTGCGGCAACACCTGCGACGTGATTTGGGGTAACGGCACCGATGAAAGCATTGGCGAAGCCCTCGTCGTGACCTTGATTGCCACCGGTTTCAACCATGATGCAAGAGAAACTGCACCTGCCGCCAATTATGGTCAAGCTACGCATACGGTAAGCGAATCACGCCCGACGACACGCAAAAGATACGACATCAACGGCAACGTAATTCCAGAAAACGAAGTCGCTGAAAAGCCGAAAATGCAGGAAATGAAAGCTCAGGAGCCTGTCGCAACAGCGGAACCGCAAACTGCCAAACAGGAAATTGTCGAGCCAAAGGCAGAAGTTGTTGAAAAGAAGGAAGATACAAAGATCCAAGAAGAGCCAAAACATATCGTCCATAGCTTGGATGAAGATTCCAATTACGGTTTCACACCTTCAGAACCTATCTTCCAGCCTGTCAAGGAAACCACTGTCGAACCCGTTGCACCAACACCAACAAAGGTTTTCAATGGCGAAGGAAGCAAGCCAAGCGTGAAGCATTTCGACAATCCTTTCCAGGAAGACAATGACAATGATGGCTTCGAAATCACTTCGAGAGTCATCACGCACGAGGAATTGGAAACGTATTTCCACGGCCACATCCAGGCCTTCGCGGATGCGAATGGCATCACCTACGACGCGGCTTTC
>CALGBV010000104.1 GCA_937884015.1 uncultured Bacteroidales bacterium | reverse complement strand
CTCATTATTCAGACGCAGAGTAATGGCAATCAGTCCATTCCGGTCGCTTCGATTGCGAAAATTACCTATGACAAAACCGCAGGCACAGCGATGTATGTTCACACACAGTCGGGGCAGCAAACATTCCTGCTCTCCGACATTGTTCGTATCACGCTGGAGAATATGCCGGAAGTTACGGCACTTGAGCAGATTGAGGCTGCCGATGCGGAGGATGCCCACAAGATTATGTATAACGGGCATGTCTATGTCATTCGTGACGGACATATCTTTACTATGAAAGGAGAAAATCTATGAGAAGATGGTTATTTATCAGTCTTATGTTGGCTGTAGTATGCAGTTTGTTTGCTTCTGTTCCTGTGTTGAAAGTGCTTACTTCGGATGGTGAACACCTTTTTCGTGTGCAGGAAATAGATAGTGTCTTTTTCTCTCGTAATGCCGACTACCTGTATGTCAACTACAGCGGTGATAAGCAGACATCCTTCGCTTCGGCGAGTGTGCAGGAAATGACCTACGGCATCGTTGCGGAAGCGCAAGAGATTAGCATCGTTTGGAACAATGACGGCACTGTCACCATCACCAACCCTCAAGGCGGATGCAGCAGCACAGCACAAGTCACCGTCAGTATTGAAGGTTCCGGCATGACAGCCATGGCTTCTGCCGACGTCTATGAACTCTGCGAAGGCGAATCGACTACCCTCCACGCAACACCTTCAGGCGGCACAGGCAACTACACTTACGCCTGGACTCCTGCCAACACATTAAGCAACCCGAACACCCAAAACCCTGTGGCCACACCTCCTGTCGGCGTCACACAATACACTTGCCAAGTCGGTGACGGCTACACCACTCAAAACGTTTCGGTCAGCATCATGGTTCATCCTAACACCGAATCACATCCCAACATTTCCATCTGTCCTGACGATGTTTACAATTTCTTCGGTCAAGACCTCAACGAACCCGGTTCATACGACCACACCACGACCAACCAATTCGGCTGCGACAGCACCGTGTATCTGACCCTGCAGCATTACGACACTTACGAAACTCCAATTGTTGAAACCATTTGCAATGGCGAAACATTCAACTTCTTCGGACAACCGCTCACCACTGCCGGTCAATACAGCCACACACTTGAATCAGTCCATGGTTGCGACAGCACCATTATCCTGACACTTAGAGTGAATCCGAGATACGAATACGACATCGAACGTTCATTCTGCGACGGCAGCTATTATCCTTTCAATGGCCAGAACATCACCCAACCTGGCGATTACACCTATACCGGACAAAGCGTGCTCGGCTGCGACAGTATCGTCCACCTGCACCTTTCACTCACCGCCTACAATTCAAAGGTGTACGACATTGAAAGATGCAACCAACCATACACATGGCCATCGACAGGCGAACACTTTGAAGAAGTCGGCGAATATTTCCGCGTTGACACCATCCCTGGTCCTACTTGCGACAGTATCGTCACCTTGAACCTCAGCATTCATCAGGACTATCCTAACGTAAGTTTCAACATGACCAACTGCGACACCCACACTTGGGACAACCCCGGAGGACGTCCTTATATTGAAGACGGACAGACCTACTACACAGGAAGACAATACACACACTCAGGCAACTACGTCAGAAGATACCAGACTGTTAACGGCTGCGACAGCATCGTCACCATGCATCTTACCATCAACTCGAGCCTCAACAGCGACCGTTACGAAACGGCTTGCGACCAATTTGACTGGACAGAGGCAGGCATTGTTTTCGAGGAATCCGTCTCCAACTTTGAGCATCATTTCAGCACACAAGCTGGCTGCGACAGCCTTGTCAGAATGAACGTCAATATGGAATACACACCAAGACCTACCACCATCGAGCCTACCGACGCCAGCAACACGGATGGTCACTGGGTTATCACGGCAACCGAGTTCCAAATCAACTCATACCATTTCTCGTTCAGCGAAGGCGCACATCCTGCCACCTGCCACTGGGATTCCATCCAATGGAGTTGCTCGGTTGACTGGCCTTTCGAAACCATGTACGGCGGACGCGGCATCAACATTTATGTGTTGCAACATACCGACGACACCGTATGGCTCACGGCAAAAGTATTCAACAGATGCGCACCACAAGGCATTGATGCCAAATACTGGCTCATCTGCTCTTTCTATGGCCTTGAAGAACAATGCGGAAGCCTCGCTAACGTTGATATTGTACCGAACCCGAACAATGGTCAGATGACCTTGAATTTCGAATACCTCACAGGCAAGGTCAACATCAAGGTTTATGACATGAAAGGCAACATGATTGACAATTTCAACACATACAACACCGTCGGCCCGAACAGCATGCAGTACGACATGAAAGACTATGCCGAGGGCATGTACTTCTTCGTCGTCTCCGGCAAAGAAGGATCGGTGACCAAGAAAGTCATCATCAGCAAATAAACATCGACGGACATAACGCCGTTTCCGTTCATAAAAAGCAGCTTCGGCTGCTTTTTTTATTTCATTCAATAAAAGGAAATCGTTTTTTCTTTATCTTAGCGCATTAAATGTCATTAGCATCTAATACTATCATATAGTTAAAAATCAAACAGATACTGTTCCACACATCTAAAATCCCCATCAATATGAGCAAACAGGTCAGGCTACTTTTTGTCATCGCTGCTTTGATTTTCAGCAATTTCCTTCCGGCAAACGCCCAAACCGTTTCCACGCAAGGCAAGGAATTCTGGGTTTCGTTCATGACCAACGGGTTCCGCACTAACACCAATTTTGAGCCAGCCTGGGTCAAGACGCAAGTCCTCATCAGCGCCAAACGAGACTGCTCAGGCACCATTTCGAACCCAAACTCGGATTGGAGCCAGACTTTCATTGTAAGGGCGGGAGACATCACCAAGATTGAAATACCTGAAAGAATTGCATACCACGACAACAATCACAACGAATCCGCTCAAGATAAAGGACTTAAGATTGTCACGAGCGACACGACATCAGTTTATTGCACCAACATAGCCACCAACTCTTTTGACGCATCCTACATCCTACCCATTCAAGCTTTGGCCGACGAGTATCTGATTCAATGCTGCGAACAATCCAATACAAGTTACGAATTCGGTTCATACGAAACCAGCGCCATCCTTATCGTTGCAGCCGATGACAATGTGACCGTTGACATCACCCCTTCGACACGCACCTTGGGAGGTCATGCCCCTCACGAAGAGTTCTCCGTCGAACTCCGGCAAGGACAGAGCTACCAAATCCGTTCGCAAAGAGGAAACGACCTTTCCGGCACCCGCATCACAGCACGCGACTGCAAGAAAATCGCCGTCTTCAACGGCAACACGCTCACCTGCGTTCCTGCCAACATGGGCAACGGATACGACCACGTTTTCGAGCAAGCCATGCCTTTGCGCTCATGGGGAAAAAATTTCGTCGTGACCAGTTCGAAAGACCGTATCCGCGACCAAGTGAAAATCACTTCATCAGCCGACAACAACCGAATTTTGAAAAACGGCGAACTGATTGCCACGCTCAATGCCAACGAAAGCTGCACTTTTTTCATCACCAGCGATGATGTTTCATGCTATATAGAAGCCACCTATCCTGCCGCCGTCTATCTTTACAACGACACCAGCCGCGACCAAAATCCATTGGGCGAATTCGGCGACCCTTCGATGCTTTGGATTGCTCCCGTCGAGCAACGTATCAACGAAATCACTTTTACAACTTTCGATGATGAAGAAGCCGAAATCCAAAGCCATTATGTCAACATCATTGTGAAATCGGAAGACATTGCAAAGGTTTATTTCGACGAGCAACAAATATCGCCGCTGAGTTTCACCAGAGTTCACGGCAACAATGACTACAGCTGCACCCGAATGGAAATCAGCCATGACGTGCATCACCTTTCCTGCGTGAACGGGTTCAATGCCCACGTCTACGGCTTCGGTCATGCCAAAGGATATGCCTACATGGTGGGTTCCAACGCCTCCGACCTGACCTGTAGCACCACCATCAACGGCATCGTGGTAAACCCCTATGAGACTTTCCACTATTGCATCGAAGAACCAGCCTCTTTCTCGGCAGAAGTCAACTATCAGGAATACAGCCTGCTTTGGGATTTCGGTGACGGCACGACAAGCACGCAAAATCCAGCCACACACATTTTCAACGACAAAACCCTCTACAATGCCAAGCTCATCGTCACCATTCAAGGCGGCACCTGCGACGGCAGCGCCTCCGACACGATTCCGTTCCTGATTGATGTCAGGCAACATTATGCCACCCCGTTTGAAGATGAAATCTGCTACGGAGACGGCTATTACGAACATGGTTTTTCCGTTCATCAAATCCTAAACGACACCATTTTAGGCACCGTACAAGATAACGAGATTTTCCCGAACTGTCAGGACAGCCTGCTCGTTTACCTCACCGTCAGGCAACCCGACAACATCCTTTTCAATGAAAGCGCCTGCTGGCACGGCCATCCCGACACTTATACCGACCATGGTTTCGTCATCAATTATGATCACCCAGGCACCTATTCCGACCAACATGAACTCACAAACGTTTTTGGATGCGACAGCATCGTGACGATCAACCTGTCCGTTGCCGACAAAATAACAAAGACACTCAATGAGCACTGCTGCGAAAGTTCGTTCCACTGGGACGGCGACATCTACACGCAATCAGGAACATACGAAAAGCAATACATATCCACTCAAGGCTGCGACAGCATCGTAACCCTGAATCTCACCTTCGGACATCCGCAAACCACAGCCTTCGACACCATTGTTTGCGGCACATTCACCTGGAATGGCCAAGAATACCATGACACGCCAGGCTACCACGAATACATTCAAACGCTTCAGACCTACGACGGTTGCGACAGCACGATAACGGCAAAAGTGACTTTATCGGATGTGGTCGACGGCGAAAACCGCATTGAACACGCCTGTGAATCATTTATTTGGAACGATTTGGAATACACCATACCCGGCAATTACACAGCGAATCTGACCAGTCAATACGGCTGCGATTCAACCGCTCACCTTGAACTTCACCTGAACTACACTCCAACCACATGGAAGAATCAAGTCTTCGCCCACGACACCATCGCCCCCCACTGGGTTGTGACCGCGACCGAATTCCAGATTTGCTCTTACGAATTCAGCATTTCCGACAAGAATTATTTCTGCCAATGGGACAGCGTGGTTTGGAGCCTCAGCACAAGTGGCAACAACAGTGTTGACTGGGTGCTAGAGCCTCACGCCTCCAGCGGCGACCCTAATGATGCCAGCGACATATGCAAACTTTATGTGCTAAGCCATACTGAAGACACGGTGCACATCAACGCCACGGTTTACAACGAATGTTCACCCGAAGGCACGACTTTCTCAAACTGGATGGTCTGCTCTTTCTTCGGCGCCGAAGAAAACACAGGGAACCCACTGGTTCAAATCATGCCGAATCCGAACAGCGGAGACATGATCTTGACACTTCCCAACGGCAGCGGAAACGCCTTAGTGAAAGTCTACGACATGTCGGGATTGCTTGTCGATGAATTTGCAACTTGTGGCGAAAACACACCTTACGCCATGAAGCGCCAAACGCCAGGCATTTACCTTTTCGTGGTAAACATAAAGGGAAAAATCGTTACCCAAAAAGTATGTATCACCCATTAAACTCCATTCTCCAGCACAAAACACAAGCGACAAACGTTTTTTTCAGCAAAAAAAATAGCACAAAAAAGTCACCATATAGAATAAGTTATTAAATTTGCCAGATTTTTATCAACAAGAGCAGTATATAGTCACTTTCTTATAATACGAACACATGAAAAGACACCTGAAACTTGCATTATTAGCCCTAACCATTACCGGATGCCTTACATCCTGCCTGAAAGACGAAGAGACAACCGTCTTATATAGTTCGCAGCAAATTCCCGACATCAACATCTTCATGCCGTCGACCCTGGTACATCTCATGGGCAACACGCATCTTCATTTCGGAGACGAACCGCCAAGAATTTCAGGTTCATTCTATGCCGACAAGCTATTCATCGAAGATGTAGCGTATGCCGACACAACCCTTCTGGTTCACTCGGTAATTGCAGGCAACCCCGTAACCAATTCCTACATCAATTTGCACGACCAGCACAAAGGCATCCTAAAATGTGACTACACTTCCCCGAAAGACATGGGTAACTTCCAAATTCTGGAATTTTCGAGAAGCGACACCACCCTTGCCCACATCAAGGAATCGGAAGCACCCCTGATGGAAAGCGAGTTCAGACCCATTTATTTCGATGGTTCCAGACTTGACTATGATGATTTCAACCGCGCCTACATTATGGGTGATGGCAACAGCTTCACCATCTACTACTATGAGACGGTTGTCATTTATGCACCTCCCACATCACAATTCCCGATAAACAACTTCTATCCTCTTGTCGCCAACATCATTTCAGGCAAAGTCGAGAACCGCAATGTCGTCCAATACGATTCGCTCAACATGCCAACTGATACCGTTACGGAGCAAGTCATCAAGGATTTCGTCTGGGGAAGAGAAGTGCTCGGCTATTTCAATGACGGACCGAGCCTCCAGCAAATCATCAATTTAGGTAAGCAGCCAAAACCAGGCGACGCATGGTATATCAAAAACAGTGGCCACGACGTCTGCCAACAACCTTACGAAGGAGATTTTTAATAACGAACAACACATCATGCAATGAACAGACTAAGCACAATATTCCTGAGTTCCATTTTGTTTTTCAGCGTTTTGACTGCCAATGCGCAATTCAACAAACCTCTACAATCGCCAAGCTCGAGAAAACAGACTAACGACGCCACATATAACTTAGGCATCGTCGGGGGTGGCACACTCACCCAATGGATACATTTCGGCGGCACCGAAACCCCTTATCAGGAACCCGTCACCCAATGCATCGGATTCATGGGAGGCCTTTCCCTTGAAAGAATGTTAAGCAGAGACATGTCAATCGGAATCGAGGGCATGTATGCCATGAGAAGTTTCGGGCTCACCTACGACCTGATAAACTTCCCTGTCGCCGTCGACGAATGGAACGACATCAGGAAGTCGCTTGACGCTAATTATAACGAAGTCTTTGTACAAGCACCTTTAACCTTCTATCTGAACAGCACCGCAGGCGCAACTATCCGCCCATACGTATTTGCCGCACCTCGCGTTACAGTCATCCAAGACGGCGGAAAAACCTATTGGCACAAGGAAAACCTCACCAACGAAACCAGCACATTCGACACCGTCGGCATCAACACCTCTAATTTCATGCCTTTCAATGTCGGTCTGGTTGCAGGTGCGGGCGTGCTTTTCAGAATCAACACCAGCAACTACTATTTCCTCATCAAACTTGACGCATCCTATCATGCCGGTTTCATCAACACATTCTCGAAAGTCGAAAGAGAAGGCACCATTGAAAATGTCGTGGGTTCAGGCTACATCGACCCTTACCTGCTTGGCAAGCGTTTCAGCGGCAATGCCGACCTCAAGCTCACCCTGCTCTTCCCTCTGAAGAAGCAACTCAAGGGCGCCTGCATGAAATGGGGAGAATACGATTGATTTAAAGATTTAAAGATTTGACAGGAGACATACTCATATAAGAAACAGAAAAATAAACGGGCGGGTGATGGCAGCATTATCCGCCGTTTTCGATAATTGAAAACAGCAATAAATCAAACACATACGATCATGAAAAGGAGTTTTTTTAGCAGTTTAGCCATCGCATTGCTCGCTCTCACGACGGGCTTTGCCACAGCGCAGACCTTCACTTATCCCGTTAAGGGAGAAAAGGGATTCTCGCTCACCGAAAAAACAAGAGGAAACGTTGCCATAAGCTACAACCTCGGCGAATTTTCTTTCAACAACTTGAATTACAGAGGCGAAGATATGTCGGAAATATCGATTTCCGCCATTACACTTCCCAACAACGCAGGTTGTCCGAACCTTCCGACCGAAAGCCGTTACATTGCTATTCCACAAGGCGCAAAAGCCAAATTGAACGTGGTAAGTTTCGAAAAGGAAGTGATTAGGAACGTCAACATTGCTCCGGCACTCAGGATTCAGGCCGAGACCGAAGAACCCGACATGAATTACATAAAGGATGAAAAAGTGTATGCCGTCAATGCCAACTATCCAGCCGACCCATTCGTGGTTTCAACAACAACTTCGCTGCGTGGCGTCGATGCCGTGGTGGTTTCCATCACTCCATTCCAATACAATCCTGTGACAAAGGAACTTACGGTTTATTCCAACGTAAAGTTAGACCTTCAGTTTGAAGGCGGCAGCGGTGAATTTGGCGACAACCGCCTCCGTTCACCTTATTGGGACAACATTCTTGCTGCCGAACTGATGAACTACGACCAGTTGCCCGTCATCGACTATTCGGCACGTATGCAGCAATGGCTCCGCGACGATGCCGAAGGTGCCGAGT
>CALGBV010000103.1 GCA_937884015.1 uncultured Bacteroidales bacterium | reverse complement strand
AAACTACACTCGTCAATATGGCTGTATCGGCAGGGTGGGGAATTAGGAATGGCAGTGTTTTTAATGTTTTTTTCAAAAGACCTCTTTTACGTGCCGACACGTTTAAATTACCCGAAATCACCTAATCTGCAAAGGGTTTGCGGAATGAACAGCCGTTTTTCCATTCCGAACAGCCAAAAGCGGTCTTGCCTTTAATGATATGGCCTTTGCCGCACAACGGACAGACGGCACCTTCCACGATTTCGGGTTTCGGTTTGGTGGTTTTGGGCTTGGTTTGGCGTGGTGTCTTGGGTGCGCTTTTCGTCTTCTTCTCTTCGGTAGGCGCAGCCGCCACACGGCGGTTGCTTGTGTCGGCAATCACCGTCGTCACGATTTCCGTGACCATCTGCTTCAATTCCTCCAAAAACTGTCGGGCTTCGTATTTATTCTGCTCGATTTCACGCAGTTTCTTTTCCCAGATGCCCGTCAATTCGGCGCTTTTCAGCAAATCCTCGTGAATCAGACCGATGAGTTCGATGCCAGTTTGTGTCGGTTCGAGGCTTTTACGCATCTTTCTGATATATTGTCGCTTGAAAAGCGTTTCGATGATGGCAGCACGCGTCGAAGGACGTCCGATGCCGTTCTCTTTCATCGCTTCGCGCAACGATTCGTCATCGACCAGTTTTCCGGCCGTTTCCATGGCGCGGAGCAAGGTTGCCTCGGTGTAAGGCTTGGGCGGCGATGTCCATTTTTCGGCCAGCTGTGGTTCGTGCGGGCCATGTTCGCCTTTCACGAAATTGGGTAGCACCTTCTCCTCCACTTTCTCCTCCCCGTTTTCTGAAGTCTGGTTCGAAACATTCTCTTTATCTTCGTTTTTCTCAGGCTTGATGACCGTTCTCCAGCCAGGTTGCAGAATTTGTTTGCCCGAAGTCTTGAACTCCACTTCTTCAACCTTTCCCATGACGGTTGTTGTGGAGAACACGCAATCGGGATAAAAGACGGCAATGAAATGACGGCAGACCTCATCGTAGACCTTTTCCTCGGCAAACGACAAGCCTTGCGGTTGCACGCCCGTCGGTATAATGGCGTGGTGGTCAGTGACTTTGCTACTATCGAACACTTTCTTCGACTTGGGCAATTTCTTTCCCGCCAATGGCGCTGTCAATTCCGAATACGATTGAAGCCTTTTCAGAATGTCCGGACATTTCGGATAAATGTCATCGCTCAAATAAGTGGTATCGACACGCGGATAAGTGGTGTATTTCTTTTCGTATAGGCTTTGGATAGTCTGCAAGGTCTGGTCGGCACTGAAACCGTATTTCTTGTTACATTCCACTTGCAGCGAGGTCAAGTCGAACAAGCGCGGCGGCGCTTCCTTGCCTTCCTTTTGAGAGATGTCGGTGACTGTAAAATCCTTTCCCTGAATGGCTTGCAAATCCTTTTGACCTTCTTCAACTGAGCCGTATTTGCCTTTTGTGGCGGTGAAAACCGTATCGCGGTAAATGGTCGACAACACCCAATAGGCTTCCGGCTTGAAATTCTGGATTTCCCAATAGCGGTTCACAATCAAGGCCAAAGTCGGGGTCTGCACACGGCCAATGGAAAGAACCTGACGGTTCTGACCATATTTTAAGGTGTAAAGGCGCGTTGCGTTCATGCCCAAGAGCCAGTCGCCGATGGCGCGCGAGAGTCCGGCTTCATAAAGCCGTTGGTAATCCGCTTGTGGTTTCAGGTTCTTAAATCCCTCACGGATTGCCTCTTCTGTCAACGATGAAATCCAAAGGCGCTGCACGGGGCATTTCGCATTGGCTTTCTGCATCACCCAGCGCTGAATCAGTTCGCCTTCTTGTCCGGCATCACCGCAGTTGATGATGCAGTCGGCCTTTTGAAACAGGTTTTCAATGATTTTGAACTGCTTTTCAACGCCTTTGTCGGCAATCAGCTTGATGCCAAAACGCGGCGGAATCATAGGCAGGCGCATCATCGTCCACGCTTTCCACATCGGCGTGTAGTCGTGCGGTTCCTTCAAGGTGCAGAGGTGACCGAAAGTCCAAGTCACCTGATAGCCATTGCCTTCCATGTAGCCTTCATGGGCGGTGTTGGCGCCAATCACCTTGGCAATATCTTTCGCCACACTGGGCTTTTCGGCTATGCAGACTATCATTTTTCCCTTGAAATTTGCTGCAAAAATACCACTTTTAAAAATATCATTCAGGCAATGCGCCATTTTTCTTATTTTTGCCAAAATTTGAGTCCAATGAAAAAGCATTTTATTCTTATCCTTCTCACAATCAGTACCATTGCCGCACAAGCGCAATACCGCCTCACCTACACATCCTACGCCAAAGGCGTTGAAGACGGCGAAAAATCCATCACTCAAATCCTGCAATCGGGCAATTGCATCGAGATTAAGAGCCTCAGCGACAAGGTGCAAAATCCAATTCCTGGTTATGCCGAAAGCGTGACCTACGTCGATTTCTCCATTGATTCGGTCTACACCTTATTACAATACACCGACAGCATTTATTCGAGCTGCTATCATCTTGATTCAAAAGATTTTAGCAACGAAGGAAAAGAAAACGTTTTAGGCTACTCCTGCACGAAATACAAGACCAGCATCAACTCCAACACCATTGAAATCTGGATGACCGAAAAGTTCGGTTTCGATGCCACGCCCATGCCAGGTTTGGGGAAACTGAACGGCGTCATGGTGCGTTGTGCGCGAAACGGTTCCTATCTGACCGACCTCACGGAAATCAAAAAGGATAAAACCATTGCAAAAACGCTGTTGCCTGCCGAAATGGGCAAACGCATCAGCGGACGGCAAATGAGTCAAATCCGCAAGGACAGGCTCGTGATGCGCTTTCCGATTTTCAACGATGACCAAATCAATTTTGCTGAATATGAGAATTTTAAAGAAGAATTGCCTTTCGATACCGCCATTCATTTTTCAAGCGGCTCGGTGATTGTTAAAAGGGTAAAACTTCCTGAAATTCCAGAGCATTACCAACTGTTTGCCGACATCAGGCAACGCTCCAATGGCGATGCTTACGACCGCACCGCATCGGTTTTCATTATCCCGACCGACAAGGCCAAAAGCCTGCTGGATGGTTTGCAAAACGGCATTGAAGCCTTGCCCGTTTTCATGGGAAAAGATGGCAAAAAATATCAGGGCATCAAGGCCGAAGACGACTACCTGCCACCCGTTGAACTAGTGCGTTTCTTCACTTCCTTTGGTGCTGGATTTTTCAATGAAAGAGTGAAAATAGATGGCTTGGATTGGGCTGATGAAAACCATTATAAAATGGAAATCACCGAACTCAACGACCATCTTTGCGGTGACGTGCTGATTGGTGCTTTCATCGGAAACTACGATGGCGGTGGTCACAAACTCGCTTTAGACATTCTTGCCTATCCCGGTGATTATGAATGGACTGTAAATTCAGGAAAACATCACAGCATTCCGCTGTTCAACACTTGCAACGTAATGGAAATGGCCGGACAAAATTATGGCAGGCTCTTCCTGACCGACACTTTGGAAGTGGAATTCGATGTACCAGAAAACGCCACAGATCTTCGTCTGCGCTACATCAGCACGGGACACGGCGGCTGGGACAACGGCGATGAATTCAATCCGAAAGAAAACACGATTTTCATTGATGGCGAAAAGCGTTTCACGCACACGCCTTGGCGTTGCGATTGCGCAACATTTAGAGAGCAGAATCCTGTTTCGGGCAACTTCTGGAACGGTGTTTCATCGTCCGACTATTCCCGCTCAGGCTGGTGCCCAGGCACGGCCACCAATCCTGTCTATTTCGATTTGAAAGACTTGAAACCAGGCAAACACACCCTGCGCATCGCCATCCCGCAAGGAGCTGACGAAGGTGAAAGCTTCAGTCACTGGATGATTTCAGGAGTATTGATTTACAACACGTTGTAATCCTCAAACTCTTCGCTTTCCATAGTATCAAGCACATCGTTGATACTATCGTTATTGAAGCAATCGAGTTGTTGGGTTTTGGTTTTCAGCATCACCTCAAGGTCGTTGATTCTGTTGCTGATTTCCTCAAACTCCGTTTCGGCAAGGCCGCCTTCCTCTTCTGGCAAAGTGAGGTCGGAACGCAAGCCGAGGATGCCGAAATAAACGAGTTGCAATTCATCACAATCGCTGGTTTCGGAAATCTGTTGTTCGACAGCCTGAATGTCAGTCTGCATTTCCGTGTATTTTTCCGAATGTTTCTCATCGCATGCCGAGCAGAGGAACAAGGTAGCGGCAACAACTGCCATTGAAAAGATCTTCTTAATCATCATTTGAGTAATTTTTTGCAAAAGTAACAAATTGTTTTCATTCGGAAAGGAATTTCAAGTGCAAACAATTGCAAACGGCACATTTACAAACAATTAAAAAGTTATCAACAGGCATTGTTGAATACTTTTCTATTTTTTATTTGAAAAGAAAATTTTGGAGCAAGTCTTTTCCTATATTTGCAAGTAATTTCATTTCAAATGGAAACACATTTAAACAACCTAATTATTAACATTAAATTATTCACTATGAAAAAGTTACTTACTTTTTTCGTGGCAATGATTGCCTCCATCACCATGATGGCACAGGTGACAACCTCAAACATGGCAGGTAAAGTCACCGATGCAAACGGTACCCTTCCTGGTGCTACTGTAATTGCAACCCACCTTCCTTCCGGAACCATTTACGGTACCGTGACCAACAGTGAAGGCCGTTACACACTGCAGGGCATGAGAGTCGGTGGCCCTTACAAAGTTGAAGTCCGTTTCATCGGCTACGTCCCTTCAAAGTACGAAAACATCACCTTAAAATTGGGTGAGACCTATCGTGCCGACTTCCAACTTCAGAATGAAGCTGTGGGTCTGAATGAAGTTGTGGTTTCTGGAGAAGCTGTAAAGCCGATCAGCAATTCAACTTCAACAACCATCAGCACAGAGGAAATCGCTAATCTGCCTACCGTCAGCCGCAGCATCACCGATGTCGTTAAGGTTTCTCCTTACGCTAACGGCATGAGCTTCGCAGGTAGCGATGGCCGTTCAACAAACTTCACCGTTGATGGTGCTAACTTCAACAACAACTTCGGTCTGAGCAGCAACCTCCCAGGCGGTGGCACTCCTATCTCAGTTGATGCTATCGAAGAAGTTCAGGTCGTCGTCGCTCCTTTCGACGTTCGTCAGTCCAACTTCGTCGGCGGTGGCATCAATGCCATTACCAAGTCAGGTACCAACAAGTTCCATGGTTCAGCTTACACTTACTACACCAACCAGACCATGCGTGGTAACAGACTGATGGGTGAAGACCTTGGCGTTCGTCCAGAAGAAAGCCAATTCATCTATGGCGCTACCGTTGGCGGCCCTATCGTTAAAGACAAATTGTTCTTCTTCATCAATGCCGAAAAGAAAAACGAACCTTCAGAACAGATTCAGTATCGTCCAGGCGCAGAGGCTGCAGCTGACCTCGATCGAGTTTACGACAAATTGATGAACGATTACGGTTACAATCCAGGTTCTTACACCGATTATCCTGGTGGCAACGACAACCTGAAACTCTTGGCCCGTTTAGACTGGAATATCAATGACAACAACAAGTTAATGTTCCGTTTCAACAGAACCACTAACACACAGTGGTATGAACCTAACGGCAACTCATGCGACGACAACTTCCGCAACAAGAGCTTCAACCGTTCAAGCGACAGATCGTTCCCATTCTCGAACAACATGTATTCACAACAGAATAATGTAACTTCATTCGCTACTGAATTGAACAGCCGCTTCTCGACTCAACTGAGCAATCAATTGTTATTCACCTATACCGACATCAACGATCAGCGCGGTTCTAACTCTAGCATATTCCCACACATCGACATCATGAGCGGTTACGCTGACCTTCAGGAATTCGGTAACTTCGTTCCTTTCACAAGCCTTGGCTACGAACTCTTCACCTACAACAATGGCGTGAAGAATAAAGTCATGAACGCTACCGACAACATTACCTACTATGCAGGCAACCACAAAATCACTGCTGGCATCAACTGGGAACGCCAGACCGCAAGTAACTCATACATGCGTAATGGTACAGGTTACTATCGTTTCGCAAGCGTTGATGACTTCCTGACTGGCGCTCGTCCATTGAGTTTCGCTCTCTGCGTTGGCAACAATGGCGTTGAAAACCCTGCAGGCATCGTCACCTACAACCAATTCGGTGTATATGCACAAGACGATTGGAACATCACCGATAACTTCAAGCTGAATTACGGTATCCGCGCTGATGCCATGATGTTCGACGAATCAGACCTGATGACCAACAATGCCATCCTCGACTACAATATGGGCGGCAACGTCGTCAACACTGGCAAGTGGCCTACTAACCGCGTTCAGATTTCTCCACGCGTTGGTTTCACATGGAATGCTAACGAAAACCTCACCGTCCGCGGTGGTACCGGTGTCTTCCAAGGCCGTCTGCCTCTCGTATTCTTCACCAACATGCCTCAGAATGCAGGTATGATCCAAACCCTCTTCTCAAAGGGTAATTTCAGCGGTAGCCTCGGCACTGACGCAGATGGCAACACCATCGTTACTTATTCAGATGAAGCTGCTGCTAACCTCGATGCTCTCTATGTTGACGGTCACTACCTCACCGATGTGAACGACATGGTCAATGCTCTCGGCCTTAACACCACTGTTACTCCTGAAGACGGTCAACTCGCTGGCGACATCAACGGTGTTGATCCTAACTTCAGAATGCCTCAGATTTGGAAATCAATGATCGGCATCGACTGGGACGTTCCGGTTTCATTCCCATTGACATTCACTGCTGAAGGTATGTTCAACAAGACTATCTACGGTGTCCGTCTCGTCGACTGGAACCTCAAGTACGACATGATTGCCAACGCTGGTAATGATTATCGTTTCAATGGTCCAGACAACCGCATTAATTACAACCTCTTCGTTGATGGAGAAGGTAACTCCAACTACACCTATGGTTCACACAGCGCATACGTTCTGACCAACTCAAGAGAAGGTTATGGTTACATCTACAACTTCGCTCTCGATGCTACTCCAGTTAAGAATTTCAACGTTAAGGTCGCTTACACTCACACCGAAAGCAAGGAAATCTCTGGCATGCCAGGTAGTGCTGCTTCATCAGCTTACTCAGGCCTCTACAGCATCGATGGTCCTACATTCGTCGGTCTGCAGCGCAGCCAGTATGTCATTCCTGACAAGGTTACTGCTTCTGTAGGTTTCATGCTTCCTTCACTCTTTGAAGGCGACGGCCTCAGATTCAACTTCTTCTACACAGCTCAGTCAGCTGGCGCTTACAGCTACATTTACTCAAACGACCTGAATGGCGACGGCATCATGGCCGACCTTATGTACATTCCTAAGGATGTCAACGAACTCCAGTGGGCTAGCACCGAAGATATGGAAGCCTTCAAGACATTTATGGACAACGATCCTTACCTGAGCACACACAAAGGTCAATATGCAGAAGCTAGTGCAGGCCGTTCACCTTGGGCTCACTACCTCGATGCCCGTATCGCTAAGACCTTCAAGCGCACCATCGGTGGCACCACCCACAACCTCGAACTCAGCGTCAACTTTGACAACGTCCTGAATATGTTGAATTCTTCATGGGGTCTCTACAAATACGGTTGCTACGGCAACGCCAACGTGGTTTCTCCTCTGAAAGTTGAACGCATTGAAAACAACACTCCTGTGTTCTCAATGGTTAAGGTCAACGGTGAATACCCAACACAAACCTATACCGAAACCTACATCAACACCAACCAATGCTGGTCATTGATGTTCGGTCTGAAGTATAGCTTCTAATCCAACATATCCTTTTGGATAAAATGAAAAAGCACCTCGAAAGAGGTGCTTTTTTACTACCATAACATATAGCATAAAAAACCAGACTTCACAGAATCACTTGCTTTGGCGAACTCGGCCTCAGAAACATGACATAATAAATCGGAAGATAATGCATTTTTCCATCCACTCGGCATTCACGCTCGTTACTCAAAATCAAGGCCTTTCGAATATGATAATCTTCGTTTGAGACAAATCGATCCAAAGCACGGTGAATGGTATAATCCTTGCCCGATTTCACTTCGACTGGTACAGCGGAAAGCGAATCAAAATCATCAATTAGAAAATCGACCTCACCTTTGCTGCGGTTGTCATAATAATACAAGTCATAACCATGAGCACGCAATTCGGATGCCACAACCGATTCGTATACCGAGCCTAAATTGACACTTGTTTCATCGCGCATAATGGAATCAATATTGTATCTATACATTACATTTGTCAACAATCCGACATCATTTAAATACAATTTCAACAAATTCTTCTGGCAAGACGAAACCAAAGGAAACGATGGATTGGAAATAGCCTTCACCTCAAGCGCAATGCCTGACGAAACCAAATACTCAAATTCCTCCAGATAATCGGAATTCCGTTTCCCCTTCGTTCCTTCAATGGCATTAAAAACAACCCTTTTCTTGCGGTTTTCAAGATACGATGGCAAAAGCTGATAGATACGTTTGATGCTTAGTTTATGCTCTTTGTCGTATTGCGAAGCATCTTCTTCATACAATTGCCGAATCTGTTCATGTATTTCCCTTACCAACACTATGTTATGAGTTTCCACAAACTTATTCACCGCGTCAGGCAGACCTCCAATCAAAAGATATTTTCGGAATAAGTCAAGCAATATGCGATGCGTAGTTTCATCAAGACCTTCGCATAAATCAAACCTCTTTTTGATAAAGGAAACTGCTTCCGTACCAAAATCATTTGCCCAAAGAAATTCTTCAAAATCAAGAGGATACATGTGTTCAATCCGAATACGGCCTCCTGGTACGGAAAGCGTTTCGTGCAGAGCGATCCCCAATTGCGAACCACTGGCAATATAGGTAAAACGACCGTCATCTTGCAAAAATTTCAGCAATGTCAACAACTGCGGATATGCCTGAATTTCATCAATAAAGACTAAAGTGTTCTCCTTATCTTTCATCAAATTGCCTGCAACGGCGCTAAGACTCATATAAAAATCATCAACAGAAGAAACATGTTCAAAACGACGTTTCTCACGTTTGTCATCCAGCATATTAATTTCAATAAAATTCTCAAACATTTGCTTTCCGACAAAACGGATGATATAAGATTTTCCAATCTGACGTGCTCCGTCAATGATAAGAATTTTATTCGGATTATTCCTAAAATGCTCTTCTATAATGTTTTGAATCTTTCTAACTAACATGATTTACACTTTTGCAAGGTTTTTACCCCTGCAAAAATACACTTTTGCAAGAAATTTTAACCATAAAAAATACACTTTTGTAAATTTACATTGCAAAACGTTATAAAACAAAATGATAGAAACTCAATGAGAATTTCTCTTTAAAAGCATCCAATGGTCGACAGTAACCATAGCGGCCAAAGCCTCGACCAAAACAACGGCTCTTGGAACGGCACACACGTCATGACGGCCTTTTATTAATAAGGTGCAGTCCTCCCCTGCCTCATTCACGGTTTGTTGCGGCAAAGCAATGGAAGGAATCGGCTTGAACGCCACATCGAAACAGATGTCTTCTCCGTTTGTTATGCCGCCCTGAATGCCGCCCGAATGATTGGTTGCCGCATGGATTTCCCCGTTTTCGCAGACAAAAGCATCGTTACATTCCGAACCTTTCATTGTTGCCATGGCAAAGCCATCGCCATACTCAAAGCCTTTCACGGCAGGAAGGCTGAACATGGCCGCTGCCAAATCAGCCTGAAACTTGTGGAACATGGGTTCGCCCAAACCAGCTGGTACATTCTTGATGCAGCAATGAATCACGCCGCCAACAGAATCGCCATCCTTGCGGGCTTGCTCAACATCACCCATGGAGGCAATCTCTGCCTTGACGGAGATTTGTTCCGTCATCAGCATTTGCTTTGCAATCGCACCGGCAACCACAATAGGCAAAGTGCATCGTGCCGAAGCACGGCCACCGCCACGCCAGTCACGGATACCGTATTTCTGCTGATAAGTGAAGTCGGCATGTGAAGGACGATAGACATCTTTCAGTTCGTCATAATCCGACGGCTTGCAGTCTGTATTTCTGACCAAAAATGCAATCGGTGTGCCCAAAGTGACGCCATCAAGTATGCCGGAAAGGAACTCAACCTTGTCGGCTTCCTTGCGTTGCGAATCGGTTTGCGTTTGCGCAGTCGACCTACGTTTCAGTTCGCTTTCAATCAGGCCGAAATCAATCTTCAGTTGAGATGGGCAACCATTAATCACGCCGCCGATGGCCGCTCCGTGCGATTCGCCGAAAGTGGTCAAAGTGAAAAGATTTCCTATCGTGTTTGCATTCATGCGGCAAAAATAATAAAAGCTGCCGATTTTGCGACAGCTTATTGAGTGAAAAACAAGTGTTACCAACTTCCCGTGTAGCCGCCGCCACCGCTATGACCGCCGCCAAACGATCCTCCCGACGAATGACCGCCGCCGTATGACGATGAGGATGAACTGCTTCCACCGCTGTATCCGCCACCGTATCCACCGTCATAAGAAGTGTCTTTCGGAATTGCGGACTGTGATACTGATTCCTTTCCGCAGAACAGGCACTTGGATTCCTGTTCCTTAATTCCTTCACTCGTAGTGGTCGCTTTCGTTATTATCTTGGTTCTCTTAACCTTCACGGCGCATGTCCCACAGCTGTCGCACACCGAATAATCGCCATTGTGTTTTCCTTTGGAAGCCGCCACAATAATGTGTCCGTTGCTGCATCTCAAAGGCCGATAAATCTTTGATTCAAGTCGTGTTTCCAGCATTTGATTTTCAGAAAACGAAACGCCTTCATAATCCGACATCACCGTATGACATTCAGGACAACAGCAACTCTCGCTTTCATTAATCATTTTCTCATATTTTCTGCGGAAGAAAAATGCTATCCACGGCGCAAGTTTTAAAGTTGTCCTGGTCAACGAATAGTCGTATGCCTTTTGATAAACCGATTTTGGATCTGAGGATTCAAGTGCCAGTTTTTGAGCCAAATTCAAGGTCTTTACATTATGATGTACGCACATCCATGTAAGATACAGGAAGATGGTCAGAAGCAGGCAAAGCAAATCATAATGCGAACTGTCTGCTTTGATAAACATTGGGGCGATTACAACCCATAAGGACAACGACAATCCGACAAGAATGGCCCGAAGACACCCTTTGCCTTCCCAAGCATTACCTGTCCATGCGAGAGGTTGCTGGTTGTAGTACGGAATGCCATCAATGGTCTTGTCAAAAAACAGGGTCTGGCCCGTTGTAGTATGTGCACCTTTATTGTTGATAAGCGGAAACAGTGCAATCAAGGACAACAGACCTGTCAAAATGACAAGAACCGACCTGGACCAGCCCGAGGCATCATCATCCGAATCGTAGTTAGGCGAAGTGGTGACCAATCCCGTAGGAATAATGCCATCGTAAATGCTCACGATTTCGGCAACACCAGCGCAAAGTCCGCCTTCGTAGTCGTCTGCTTTGAAGTAAGGTACGATGTTTTTGGTGAAAATCTGCTGGCAGCGTGCATCGGTCAATATGGTTTCAGCGCCATAGCCGGTTTCGAACTTCAGCTTGCGTTGTTCCTTGGCAAGCAGCATCAGCACGCCATTATCGGTCTTGGCATCGCCGATTTCCCAACGGTTGAAGAGTTCGACAGCAAATCTCTCGATTTCGGTTTCGCCAATCGAACTGAGAGCTACGACAAACACATCGGCCTTGTCACGGATGGAACTCAAGGCTGCGTTAATCCGCATTTCGCAACTGTCCGACAACAAGTCATCAGGGTCCGAAACATGGATTGAGTCATTCTGCAAGCGTGTGTTGGGCACTTTTTCAACCGTCCATACCATTTGAGCAAAAGAAAAGACTGGCGATAGCAAAAGGCACAATGCCAGTAGAATGATTTTGTTTGACTTAGCTTTCATAATGAGCAATAAAAGCACCCCTTTCGAGGTGCTTTTTTTGAGTTAATGATATGTAAACTATTAATCTTCAGCGATTTTCAGCTTGGCTTCAAGCACTTTGAGGTCGCTCTTGGCCTTGTTGATCTTCTTTTCGTATTCGGCACGCATCAGTTCAGAATTCTTGCTGTTGGAGAAGAAACCGATGTTGTTTTCCAACACAGCGATTTCGTCGCGCAGTTTCTGGATTCTGTTCTGCAAATTGATGCGTTCTCTTCTCAGTTTGTCGTGGCCATCCGGATCATCCTTCAAGCCTGCCATCATTTCGCGGTATTCGTTGGTTGATGCTTCATCCTGATTCTTTCTCATGGTATCGAAGAAACCATCGATGAGGCCTCTGAATTCCTTATTAATGGCATCCTTGACCTTCATTCCGGCCACGAGTTTCGAGACTCCCGTTGTGTTGCCCTGGCATCCTCCGGTGAAAGTGGCGTCGAGTATGGTTCCGTTTTTGACTGTGACGTTTATCCTTACAGAGCAAACGTCTGAAGGCTCTACGATGATTGTGCGTGCGCCGTTCGCGTCGGTAACGTCGCTCAGAACTTTAACATTGTGCATATAATCTGATGCTGAAGCGGTTGCGATAACTCCGTTGCAACCGTTGTTGGCTACTGATGAGGTTTCGGCAGCGTTTTGGGAAGAATTGCCGCTTCCATTATTTCCATTGCCTGCGCAGGATGATGCAATCAGCGCGCATACCGCAATTGCGGCGAGATGAGTTGCTGTATTCATGGTACTGACTTGTCTGTTTGTTGCAAATATAGTAAATAGATTGACAAGTTGCCGAAGATTTGTTATATTTGTTGGATATAATTGTACACTGATTCTAAGTATTTAATCTGAAATAAGCAATGGCAAATGTAGTTATTATGCCCAAACAGGGGCAGTCGGTTGAAAGTTGTATCGTCACCGAATTCAAGAAAAAGGTAGGTGACAAGGTTGCGGCAGGGGATATCCTGTTCAGTTATGAGACAGACAAGGCTTCTTTTGAGGAAGAGGCCAAGGTCGAGGGCACCGTTCTCGCCGTGTT
>CALGBV010000102.1 GCA_937884015.1 uncultured Bacteroidales bacterium | reverse complement strand
CGCATGACAGGCGGCGAACTGCGTGGCTCCATGTACGGTGCTGCAGCATTTGCTGAGACTTCGGGCGACAGAAGAATGATTATTACGGGCGGTGCAATCCGTGGTTGGCTTGCCGGTGGCTGCAACGGAACCAGTACGACAACAGAAGGCGGCGTCTTGCCATCCGACACATACATTTATGTAGGCGGCAATGCCACCATTGGCAACCGCGAGGGAGCCAATGCTCCCCATATCAATTTCTCCGATGGCGGCAATGTGTTTGGCGCAGGTAGCGGCAACACTACGTTCCCAACCACAGGTCAGGTGAACAACAGCCATGTGGCCATCGCCGATGACGGTTTTGTGCAGCACAACGTGTTTGGCGGCGGCAACTTCGGCTACACAAGCGAAACCGCCCATGTTTACATCGCGGGCGGCACGGTCTGCGATACGGTTTTCGGCGGTTCCAACCAAAAGCTGGGCCAAAATGTCGAAATCATGATGAATGGCGGTCTGGTGAAAGGCGGCATCTATGGCGGCAGTAACATCACAGGCACAGTTTCGGGTTACGCCACCCTGAACCTTGTCGGCGGCCAGGTCGGTACGGTTGAGAAACCGGTCGATATCCACGGCGGCGGCATGGGTGCACCTACCCAGGTCGATGGCAATATCGACATCACATTGGGCGATAACAACGGAAATTATCCTACAATCTTCGGTGACGTTTATGGTGGTGGTGCCTTGGGTTTGGTAAACGGCACGTCGGCAACGCCAGCGAACCACACCAAGATTACGGTGAACAACGCCCAAATCAGCGGCAATGTGTTTGGCGGCGGCTTGGGCTATGTTGATGCCGATAATCATACAAATGATATTGCAGCCAATGTCTTTGGCACCGTGACCGTCGATTTCAAGGGCGGCAGCGCCAAAAACATTTTCGGATGCAACAATATAAACGGCGCTCCGCAGTGTAGTCCGGTTACGGTAAATGTCACAGGCGGCACGGTGAGCGAAAGCGTGTATGGCGGCGGTCTGGCAGCCGATTATGAAGGCAATGTCTCGGTTCAGGTCAATGGAGCCGGCACAGTAATCAATGGCAATGTGTATGGCGGTGGCCTGAACGGTAGGGTCGTTGGAACTACTACCGTAGTCATTGGCACTCCTTCAGGTGATGCAGTCAAAGTCAACAATGTGTTTGGTGCCGGTAAAGGTGAAACCAGTGATGTGAACGGCCAGACTTATGTGACGGTAGAAAGTGGCACGGTGAAGGGTTCCGTTTATGGCGGTGCCGAGTTGGGTACCATAAACAAGGGTTCGTCAAACTACAATGGCCAGGCTGCTACTGTTCGTCTCAATGGCGGCACGGTGAAGAACAACGTGTATGGCGGCGGTAAACTTGGCGTCTCGGTTGGACAAACCATCGTCAACGTCGATGGTGCGCGCATCGAGAACAATGTGTTCGGTGGCGCCCAGGGTGGCGTCGGTTGCGAAATCCTTGTCGCAGGCCTGAAGACGGTCAATGTTTCGAAAGGCACCATCATAGGCGACATCTACGGCGGATCTGAAAATGCAGTCGATGCCAACCTCCTTATCAATGAAGAACACGAAGGACTTGAAGGACTTTATGCGCTCCTCGATGTTCTTGCTAATGATGTGAAAGGCAAGTCAACCATATTCGTCAACATGTATGGTGGCCGTGTTTACCAAAATGTATATGGCGGCGGTTTCTTTGGCAAGGTATATGGCAGCACTACCGTGAATATCGGTAAGAATGCCATAGAGAATGCTCCTGATTATGCAGCCAATGTCAACAAGCCGTCAAGCATTAGCATTGTCGCTCCGGTGCATATTTCCGGTTCGGTGTATGCCGGTTCCGACTGGGGCACCTTCGTCTTTGGACAAGATTTCGGCAAACCGAATATCTCCGGCTATTCCAACATCTATGTCGATGGTAATGGATACGATATGCAGGAAGAACTGAAGGACAAATACATGATTATCTATGGCGCCATTTACGGTTGCGGTACTTCGAGCGATGCCGGTCAGCAAGGCCACCGCGTCTTTGTCCGCAACTATGGTCTGCCTATCTTCGAAGGCGGTGTTCACGACCAACTCACAGGCTGCACGCGTTCGCTGCTTTCCATTCAGCGTGCCGATGACGTGTATCTCGAAAATTCACACATCACTTTCTTGGGTCAAGGCAACATTTCAAGTCCTGTAACCACCCAAAAGTTTGCCATGAATAACATTACCAAGGAATTGCGCGTGACGGGTCCTTCCACCATTAATATGGACTTCCCGATTGACAATCTGGTCAAGTTGTCGAGTATGAAACTCGCCAGCGGCAAGACGCTCTACACGGCAGCTGAGTCTGACTATTCGGAAGTCACACGTGAGGTGTTGACAGGCGGCTATGAAAACCTTCTTTGCATCAACAATGGCAGTTACATCAATGTGAAATATCCTGCTTCTTGGGCTGGCGATACTGGACATAATTATCTGTTTGGCGAACTGCAAGGTTTCTTCTATGTTTGCTCGTCAACCAAGTCGTTGTTTGCCTTCTCTCGTCCGAAGAATGCCGTTTCTTCGACATGTCCGCCGGATTACACCAATGACAACGACGGTGGTTTCGTGAGTTATATAGGCGAGAAGAACACTTACACGGAAACAGGTGAATATGTCCCTTCAGGCAATAGGTGGCAGATTCCTTTCACCAACCGGGTGCCTGACAGCAAGGATGACCAGCCTTACTTCCGTTTCTGGCAATTCAAGGATGCAAACGACAACTACCGCGAAGTCGTCATCACGGCCAAGAGCAATGGCGCAGGCGAAAAGGAATATCTCACAAGCGATGTCACCATCGACTTGCCGGCTGCTACAGGCTCATACTATAAAATCAGCAGCATAGACTGGGGCCTTGATGTTGCAGGCGTGGATGCAGCCCTCGTTAGCGGCAAATGGACATATTACTCGAAGGACGAAAATGTTTTGTATCATTCAATAGATGATATGACTAGCGGTACTGGTGCCAACATCCCTGCCCAATTGAGTTATATCGATGCTCGCCCGAACATCATTTTCGGAATTGCCGTGGCAGCCGATGGTTGCCTTATGGGTGGCGTGCAGCATGAGAATGGCGGGGAAACAGAAACCTATCCTGCCTTGATCCTTAGCAACAACACACAGGCACAATATGTTAGTGACTGCAGATTCGATGTCAATCCTGACAACTTGGTTCAAACGCCAAAACTGAAGTTCCTGCTCACCTATAGCAACCAATTGAACAAGAACGACATCCTCTCTCCGATTCACATCGTTTTGGATGAGTATGATGAAAATGGCATCAAAATCGGCACGACCGACATAGACCTTATCATCAATACGATGACCGACATTTCGCAAAGTTTCAAAGTCCCTGGCTATGCCGTGATGACCGGTGATGGTGAAACTGGCACCGTCTATACGGCTAAGGTTACCATGCCTACTTTCGGATTGGTTGGCGGAAACATTGAATCCAAATTTATGATTAAAAATGTCACTTACGATTTGTCGTTGAACGGCGAAGAGATAACCGACATCCGTCCTGCCGATTGGTTTGACGACCCAACGCATACAGGTACAGCCAAAGACGTTGCCCTAATGTTTGGCCCATCCATGACCTTCGACAACATTCAAGGCTGGCTTACAGGCTTCACACCCGAAGATCCCGAATCATCGCTGGTTGATGTAAGAGATATTGCTACGGCTTGCAATAACGGTAATGTCTTCCCGCTCGGTACTGTTGACGGACGTACGAAGTTCGGCTTCGATGTCAAGCTCATTTATGACGGACGCGTCAACATTTCGCCTGAAAACAATTACCTGGGTACAGTAACCTTTACAATAGAGCTGACCAACCATGAATTGGATGGTGAAAATCAGCCTGTCAACACCACCTTCGACCTCGTTTTCCAAATTTACGAAAAGGGACGTCCTAAGGGTTGGTATGTCGATGGCAAAAATGGAAATAACTTCTATGAAGGAGGTTACCCGAACCAGTCAACGACTTCGGTGAACGGCATTTTCAATTCGGAATTATATGCGCCAATTGACAACATATTTATCGTCAACACGGTGACTATCAATGACGACCGTGGCACAGAGTGGAATGGCGCAGTCTATGGCAACAGCCCTATCATCTACCGCTATCCTGGAGGCCATCAGGAAGTCGACCTCACGACAAACGAACCCATCACTTATCCCGATGACCCGCTTCACCCAGGTTATGTGCCGACAATTCCTGCATGCGACGATGCTCTCATCGTTGCCAACAATGATTTCACTTTGAGCAACATCATCATCGATGGCATGTCGGAATACAACAACACTTATGATCCTGACCTCAATAACGACTACTATCACACGCAGGGAACAACAGACGACCATGGCCTTTCAACTGAAGCCACATCACCTTTGATTAAAGTGAACGGTGGTGCCGAGGTCACCCTCAACGGCAGCACCATCAGGAACAACTACAACAGCAATGGAGGCACTTCGGGCATCCTGGTCAACGATGACGCCATCCTGAACCTTGGCGACAACACATCGGTTACCGGAAACCAGAATGGTGCAGGCATCACGATGAATGGCACGCTGAATGTCAGTGGCAAGGTCGTAGTTGATGGCAACTACGGTGAAGACGGACACCAAAGCAATGTGGTCATTGCCGACCAAGCAGATGTCGTGAACATTGGCAACGGCGGCCTGGATCCGGAATCACATATCGGTGTCACCAAGGCCATCCCTGATGGTGAAAACTATACGCCAATCGCTTACAGTGAAAATGCTGATGACATTATGGCAGCCTTCGAGAATGGTTGTTTCTTCGACGATATGGGCATGTATGCCATCATCTATGACCCAAACAATCCTAACCTTGACCCGAATACGATTTATTTCGGTGCAACTTGGGTGACTTATGTCACTGACAAGCCAGAAGGCTTTGACGCCGAAAACATTGACTCCAGAGAGGAACTCGCTTGGGTGATTTCAATCGTCAACGGCTTCAACGGCTGCACTGATGACAATGCAGATCCAAACCATAAGCATAACCCTGACCTGGAAGTCAATATCACAGAAGACTTGGACATGACAGAACATATCTGGGTGCCGATCGGTAGCGAAACAAGTAAGTACATCGGTAATTTTGACGGTGGCGGCAATGAAATCAAGATCAACTGCGAATCGCTCTATGGTCTTGGTGCCACAGGCCTGTTCGGCTATGTCGATAACGGTGCTGAAATCAGCAATGTTTACGCTTATGGCGAAGTCTCCTCGCCCGACTGCGACTACATGGGCAGTATTGCCGGTGTGGTGAGCAATGGCGCACAGGTCCACGACTGCATAGGCTCGTTGAAACTTACCACCTCGAAGACTTACACCATCATGGGTGCTCTTGTCGGTCTGCTCGACAATGCATCGCTCACCTCCTGCATCACTCAGGCCGATATGAACGGCTACCTCATGGGCGGTCTGGTTGGCCAGAACTACAACGGCGCTTCCGTCAAGAACTGCTACGCCAACCCGAAGTTCAACTACCAAGGCACCGTGGCACAGCCTGACAGCGAGGCACATTACATTGCCGGTCTCGTGGCCGACCAGCAAGGTACCGTCGAAAACAGCTACATTTATGTCGAAGCTACAGACATAGACATTCCTTCCTACAAGACCTTCTATGTCTTCACCGACCATGTTGACGGCGGTTCGGTCAGCAATTGCTACTATTCCTGGAATCTGGACGGAGCCTACCCACTCTACAACGGTACCGACCCGACCACTGACTGCGACAAGTATTTCGAGGCAACGATTCCTTACAAGTACAACGAAAACTTCAATAGGATAGGCAACGAAACCACTGGCGCATATCTGCTCAAGACCTTGAACGACAATGCCGGTTCAACCATGACCAACTGGTTCCGCATCGCATCTCCGGTGAACCAAGACCTGCCGCTGCTGTGTCTTCCTAATTCAGCCACAGTCGCCGAAATTGACGGCTTGCTGCACTACAATGCCAGCCTGCAGGAAACCATGGGACTGTATGACGATAATAATTATACTGCCATCAGCGTGTATGCAAGCAGCGAAGTGGAAACTACCAGCAGCAACACAGGCGATGATTACCAGATCTATATTGGCGAAAATGCCGCCGTGCTGCAAGGCACCGGATGCACCCTGAAAGCTTTCGTCGGCATCACCTTGGACAATTCAGCCGGTGATGGCGGCGTTGACCCGTCGGCTGGCGGTGAAGATGAAATCGACTGGCACATGTTCTCGACATCACTGAGTGATGCGCCTCTCGGCATCAACTATATTGATGAATATGGTAATCCTGATTACGGTGTGCACGACTGGTGGCATAACCATTTCCAAGGGAACTATCCATTCTTTGAGGACAATGACTTAGCTGGCAATTCCGGCTATTTCCCTGACGACACGCCTCGCAGCGACCAGGCATCATTAGGCGGCTACGACTTCTACTGCTACTACGAGCCGCACTTCCACTGGATCAACTTCAAGCGTAACGGCAACAGTCACTGGCACGAAGATGCAATCGATGACGTACACGAATGGATTCCTTACAGTTATACCATTGGTGGCACGACCCATACTGCTAGTCAAGAAGAGACAAGTACGTTCACCAATGAACCTAAGCTTATCCGCGGTAAGGGTTATCTTGCATCTGTCAACGACGAGACCTACCTGCAGGCCTATGGCACATTGAACAATGGTGAGGTCAATTATGCAGATGTCTTCCATACGGACGGCGTCAAGTGCCCAGGCCTCAACCTGCTCGGCAATCCTTACCAGAGCTTCCTCGACTTTGATGCGTTTGCTCTTCAAAACGGCATCAGTTCCTACACCATTCTCGACGAAGAAAAGGGCGGATATGTGTCATATACCGTTGGCAGCTCTGCAAACGACTTGACCGCCGACAAGTTCATCCACATGCACCAAGGTTTCTTTGTGGTTGTTGATGCGACCCAAACCGTCACCTTCACCAACGCCATGCGTGATGCTGCGACCGACGAAGCTTCTTTCCGTGGAGATGAACGTCCGGCCTATCCGGTCATCAATCTGATTCTGAACGAAACAAGCGGCAACAAGTCCTATGCCGTAATCGAGCTCGACCGTCCTGGTGTAGGTGGAGCCAAGAAGGTTTCAACGCTCCGCTCGGGCGATGCGCAGATTTACGTCCACTATGATAATGAGGACTATAGCCTGGTCTTCACACAACCTGGCATAAGCAGCCTGCCGGTCCGTTTCGACACTGACAGGGAAGGCACCTTCACGCTCAATTGGAACACGCTGAACGCCACCTTCGACTACCTGCACCTCATCGACAACAAGACAGGTGCCGACGTCGACTGCCTCAGTACCGACAAATACGTCTTCACGGCTACGCCTGACGACTTCGAATCACGCTTCAAGCTGGTGTTCCAGTACACGGGCGTTGAGGAAAATTCGGGCACTGAGCCTGTCGAAGCGTTCGCATTCTTCAATGGCGACGAACTCATCGTCAACGGCGAAGGCCGCCTCGAGTTCATCGACCTTCAGGGCCGCACCCTCTACGTCACCGACGTGTACGGTGCCCAGAACAGCGTGAGCCTGCCGAATGTGGCATCAGGCCTCTACCTGCTGCGCCTCACCGATGGCAAGCAGCCGAAGACCCAGAAAATCGTTGTTAAATAAGGTAATCACAGAAAGGAAATGAATATGAAACGCAATAAAGAGATAAAAGGCACGGTTTTGAGGAGAATGGCAATGTCCATGCTGCTCCTTCTGACCATCACGTTTTCGGCGCAAGGCCAGGTTTTCATTATGGGAGAGGAATCTGACAGAGCCGGTGCAGACGGTTCGGATGTCAACACGATTATCCCCCTCCACAATGTGGAATTCGACCAGGAGAACGAAGACATTTACGTACCAATCGGCAGCGGAACCTTTGTCCTTGCGGGACTAGGCCTCTGCTATCTGCTGAAGAAAAATAAGAAGGAATAAACGGCCTTCATCATCTGAAGCAATGTATGGAAGTCAGGGTGTTCAATTGAACATCCTGACTTTTTTGTGATGGCGGGCATAGCAAATGCTTCGAATTTTATTGGCACATATTCCAAGAAAAGCGTTCTTTCAAAACATTTTTGCTTAACGAAAAACATTTTAAATAAAGGAAAACAAGTTTCTTAATCATTATGATTTTTCCACGGAGAGGCGCAAAAGGGTCTCTCCTTTTTCGTTAGGGAAAAGGTTTTCCATTGCAATCTATGTCCAAAAACCAATTTATCATTACTTTTGCAACTCAAAACAATTTGGAAGCAATAAACTTATCACCGTGATTTACCCCAACAAATTCGAACAGAAAATAGGTTTCAGCGGCATTCGCCAGATGCTTGCCGCCCACTGCATCAGCCAGATGGGTTTGGAGCGAGCCGAAAGCGTGTCGTTCACCACAAATATCAACCTCATAACCAAGAGTTTGGAACAGACCGAAGAATTCATCACACTGCTCCAGCAAGGCGTGCCTTTCCCTATGCGCGACTTCCACGATTTACGCGAAGCCTTTCACCGCATTCAGATTGAAGGCACTTGCCTCAGCATCGAAGACCTTTTCGCCCTGAAACCTTCACTCAATGTGCTGGAGGCCATCATGCGTTTCGGCAATTCAGAAAACGCCATGAATTTTCCACGCCTAAAAGCCTTGACTGACAATATTTTCATTGAGAAAAAAGTCTTCACCGAAGCCAACCGCTTGGTCGACGACAAAGGCGAAATTCCCGACAATGCTTCGCCCGAGTTGCAGGAAATACGTCAAAGCGTGCGACGCAAGCAAGGCGGCATCGACCGCCGCATACGCCAAATCATGAGCGATGCGAAAACGGCCGGCTGGGTCGACCAAAAATCGGAAATCACCATCCGCGACGGGCGCCTGGTCATCCCCGTCAAGGCTGCCGACAAAAGGGCTTTGCGCGGCTTCATCCACGATGAATCCGCCACGGGTCAGACCGTCTACATTGAGCCTGCTGAAATCTTCGATACATCCAACGAAATCAAGGAGTTGGAATATGCCGAAAAACGCGAAATCCACAAAATCCTGTTGGGTTTCACGGCATTATTACGTCCCTATTTATCCGAATTGCGCAAAGCCTGGAGCATGTTGGGCGAGCTGGATTTCATACGCGCCAAGGCTTTACTGGCACAGGAAATCGGCGGTGTGAAACCTGCCCTCCGCGATGGGGCTTACTTCAACTGGATTCAGGCTCGCCACCCGATTCTGGAACAAAAGCTGAAAGCCCAAGGTAAGGATATCGTTCCACTTGACTTGAAATTAGATGGAAAAGACAGGATTTTGGTCATTTCCGGTCCAAACGCTGGCGGCAAATCGGTCTGCCTGAAAACAACAGGACTTATCCAATACATGCTGCAATGTGGTCTTATGGTGCCTATGCGCATCGACTCGGAATGTGGCCTTTTTGAAAGTCTTTTCATTGACATCGGCGATGAGCAATCGCTTGAAAATGACTTGAGTACCTACAGTTCTCACCTTCACAACATGAAGACCTTGTTGGAAAACGCCACATCAAATTCGCTTTTCCTCATCGATGAATTCGGTACGGGCACCGAACCGCAATTAGGCGGTGCCATTGCAGAGGCTATCCTATTAGAACTGAACAAGAAAGAAGTTTTCGGCATTGTCACCACACACTATGCCAACCTGAAACTTTTGGCCGACAACAACGAAGGCATCATCAATGGTGCCATGCTGTTCGACACCAAATGCATGCAACCGATGTACATCATGATGACGGGCAAACCCGGCAGTTCGTTTGCCTTTGAGATTGCAAAAAAAATCGGCTTCCCGAAATACATTCTGGAAAACGCCGCCACCATCACCGGCGACCAACACCTCAAGTTTGAACAGCAGCTGCAGCAGTTGGAAGTCGACAAGAAAGCCATCCGCAAAAAAGAACAAGACCTGAAAATCGCCGACCAGCTCCTGACCGAGGTCGTGACCAAATACAAAAACCTGCTTGCCGAATTGGAAAGCAAGAAGAAGCAATACATCCGCGATGCCGCAAAAGAGGCTAAGGAACTGATTGAGAGCGCCAACAGCAAGATTGAACGCACCATCAAAGAAATCAAGGAAGCGCAAGCCGAAAAGGAAAAGACCAAGGAACTGCGCAAGGAATTGCAGGAAACCAAGGAGGCCATCGTGAAGAAAGGCGAAGCCGCCGCCGAACCAAAGAAACCAAAACCCGCCGACGACGGTCAGCTGAAAGTGGGCGACACGGTTTGCATCGACGATATGCAAGTGGTGGGCGAAATCATAGCCATCAGCGACACCGATGCCACCATCCTGTTCGATTCCATCAAGTTGCGCACCAGCCCCGACAAACTGCGCAAGGTAAACCGTGCCGAAGGTCGCAAGACCATGCGCAAATGGCAGGCTGGCATTGCCGATGACCTTAGCGAGAAAGCCGAGCATTTCGAGCTCACCCTTGATGTGCGCGGCAAACGCGCCGAAGAAGTCTTGGACATTGTGGAGAAATACATTGACGAAGCCAAACTGCTCAGCATCAAGGAAGTGAGCATCCTGCACGGCAAAGGCAACGGCATTCTGCGCAAACTGATTCGCGAATACCTCAGCCATCAGCATGAGATTGAGAACTTCTGCGACGCCTCGCTTGAAACGGGCGGTGCCGGAATTACAAGGGTGTATTTCAGATGAGATTTATTTTCCTCTCCCTTGCACCACAATCAAGACGGTGTAAATCAAGATTTTGATATCGAGAGCAAGCGAAACGTTTTCGATGTAAAGCACATCGTATTTCAGACGCTCAACCATTTCCTCGACATTCTCGGCATAGCCAAACTTCACTTCGCCCCAACTCGTGATGCCTGGCTTCACCTGAAGCAGCAAACGGTAATAAGGCGCCGTTTCCATGATTTTGTCGATATAATATTGGCGTTCAGGACGATAGCCGACAAGCGACATCTTGCCTTTCAGCACAGTCCAGAATTGCGGAATTTCATCCAGACGTACTTTGCGCATGAAACGTCCGAATTTGGTAATGCGCGGGTCATCATCACCACTCGAAAGCTGCGGCGTGCCACTGGCTTCGGCATCAACTCGCATACTGCGGAATTTCGCCATCTTGAAAGGCTTGCCGTTCTTGCCGATGCGCTCCTGAACATAAAAGACAGGGCCTTTTGAAGTGGTTTTCACGATGATAGCGCAAGCCAAAAAGACCGGCGACAGCAACACCAAGGCGCAAGTGGAAGCCACAATGTCGAAAATGCGCTTGACCACCTTTTGCCAAATCGGCATACCTTCAGGCGTAACCTGAACCAAAGGCGCATACCAAATGGCCGACTGCTTGATGCCGCCAAAGACCAAATCCTGCATTTCGGGAATGATTTTCACCACAGCATCAGTGCCATCGACAACGGAAAGCAGCACGCGGTCGCGATCTTCTCCCTCGAAATGCCGGTTGAGCAGCTCACCAAGCGCATGCTCGCCGGACGGGCGCATCT
>CALGBV010000101.1 GCA_937884015.1 uncultured Bacteroidales bacterium | reverse complement strand
ATGACCAACCTCCAGATTACCATCGAGAGTCATGGTCCTGTGCCAACTGTGTTCACTTTGAATCCAAACCCAGTTGAATTCGGCGCTCGTCCGAACAACTGCTGGATGCGCCCAATGGTTGTCACCCTCACCAACGAAGGTGGCCGCGGTGGCGTTTATGGCATTGACGTTGATAACAGCTATTTCGTATCATCACTTCCTGAAGGTACTGAAATTCCGTTTATTCTCGCACATGGAGAGTCAGTCGACCTTAACTTGGGTTGGACAAGCGCTCCTGAAGGCGAAGTTGCTGGCACTTTGGCTGTTGATGGCCAGAACCGTACAGCTTTCCTGTTCGATCTCATGGCTTACGCCTACGAACCAGTCGAACCGGACGTTTGGGAAATGGCCCGTGTCGTCGACAATGTCGAAAACTATATAGACACCCCAACGACTGTCACACTGTACAACAACTACGTCTTGCCTCCAACATCGGTTGAAGACGGCAACGACGCTGTCTACAAAGTCACTTTCGACCACGATGTCATGCTCAATGGTAACGTTGTCAAGAATGGCACCGAAGAAAGGGCTGATAACGGCAAGATGGCTGTCTATAGAGAAGGTTTTGAAGGTGTTGGTGGCCCAGACCTCGATAACGTCTATACAGGCCCGGCAATCAACAACGGCATGCCAATGGAAATGACCGCTTTCGCAGGCGGCACAGCAAGCGTTGCCACCCTTCCAATGTATGGCCTTTATGCTGACGCTTACACCCGTTCACAGTATGTGATTCCGGCTAACGAAATCGCTGCTATGGCCGGCTGCCCAATCAATAGCCTCACTTACTACACTGAGTCGACCCCTGCACAGTGGAACTCGAACTTCCAAGTCTATCTGACCGAAGTGAGCAGCCACCTCATGACTGGTCTCGTCGACCCAACTACGGCTACCACGGTTTACGTTGGCCATCTCACAGTTGCTGACGGCATGATGCACATCGACTTCACCACGCCTTACATCTATGGCGGTGGCAACCTGCTCATCGGCATGGACTGCCTCGAATGTTACAACTATTCAGCTTGCAGTTTCCAGGCTGTTGCCATGAGCGGCGCAGGCATGTACGCTTACAATTACAGCGCTCCTGTCTTCAATACGCCTAACACTGTCAACTACGTTCCGACAACTACTTTCGGTTACATCGGCCGTAGCAGCAACCGTGCTTCTCAGGAACTGACCGTGAATGACGGAACTGAAACAAGCGGAACCTTCCCGATTTATACCTATTATGGCGATACGGAAGGAGCTGTTTCACAATTCATCATTCCTGCTGACAGACTTTCCGAAATGAACAACTGTGCTATTTCGAGCATGAAATTCTATATCGAAAGCGTTAGTGAATATGGCAGCGGTTTCACAGCAACATGGCAAGGCTATGTCAAGGAAGTGGATTATTCTGTCATGTCAGCTTTGGAAGATCCTTCAACAGCTACCACCATCTTCACTGGTCAGGTGATGCCTTCAAACAATGACACGGAAATGGTCATTGACTTTGATACGCCTTACACCTATCATGGCGGCAACCTCCTTATCGGCTTCACATGCACACAGAGTGCTGGTTATAAGAAAGTCTATTACTATGGCATTGCTGAATCCGGTTTGTGCCTGTATTCCACGGGCTGGGGAGAATATGCTGAAGAGTTCACTCCTAAGACAACCTTCGTTTATGAATCAGCAGATGACCCGACTCCAGGTGAAAACCTCATCAACAACATGACCATGGTTCCTGGCACATACTACATCGCCGCTTCTTCAACGGAAGACGCTTGGGATGTGGTGCTCAATGCCAGCGAACTGCCATGCCCTGAAGTCGCTTACAATCCAGTACCGGCTGACGATGCTAATGACCTCATTCCATCAGCTGTCACGCTGAACTGGAAACTCGGCCAGTACACAACAGAATACCGCCTCGTCTTCGGCAGCACCTACTACTGCGAAAACGTATTGGTTGACTGGACAAGCGACCTTTCTGAAACTTACACCGTTACAGGTCTCTTCAACAACACCAACTACTTCTGGAGAATTGAAGAACGCAACGCTGGCTGCCCTGAAGGCGTAGCTGGTTCTGTCTGGGGCTTCACAACCACATTCAATACTCCTACCAACTTGCATTCAACCAACGCTAACGGCACTAACCTCTACGAAGGTGAAACCCTGCACATGGCTTGGAATGCCATC
>CALGBV010000100.1 GCA_937884015.1 uncultured Bacteroidales bacterium | reverse complement strand
ATGTGGTTTACAGCGACGGCACGCCTGCCGAAGACATGTATGTGGGCAGTCAGCAAGCCTACGCCACCTACGAGCGCCGACTCCAGCACGGATCGCACGTCACCCTCACCTGGCAGAGCGGCAGCAACTGGGACAGCGAATGTTCCTACACCGTCAGTTACGAAGACGGCACCGTCATTCTCAGCAAAGGTCCACAAGGCGGAAGTTTCGATGTAAGTTGCGGATACGATGAGACTTACAATCCAGTTTCAGACCTCAACGCCTCGGTCAACGGCTACGATGTCACCCTTTCATGGACGGCTCCTACAGGCGCCTACCGCTACCGCATTGCCCGCAACGGCATCACTTTGGGCGAGACAAGCGCCACGAATTACACCGACCAACTTCATGACGACATGACTTACACCTACAGCGTCACGGCCATCTATTCCGGCGGCGAATCCATGCCGGAAAACCTGTTGGTCGAATTCGACTGGACCGTCAGCGAAACAGAAAGCAATTTCAGCATTTATCCAAATCCTGCCGATGATGTGATTTACATCAATGGCGGCAATGCGGAATTCAATTACTCCATTTACAACAGCATCGGCCAGCAAGTCACCTACGGCTCGGCAAAAGGCTCACAGAGAATTGACATCAGCAGTTTGGCAAAAGGTCTTTATATCATGAAGATTTACAACAATGGCAATGTGACTACACGAAAAATTGCTGTCAGATGACACTGGTAGAGACGCGATCATCGCGTCTGCCAAAACGTAATTTAAATTGTTGGAGACGCGATGAATCGCGTCTCTACATAAAACCGCCATCCGAATCTGAATGGCGGTTTTTTTTCGATTTCAGTCATCGCTCTCCATGCCAAGAATTCCATTTGCCAGGAAAAAGTTTCGCATCACGCAATATCCCTCTGATAGTCAAATCGAAAAAGTTATCAACAACCATTGTTGATAACTTGTTGCCCGAAAAAGCATTTTTTTTGCTCTCAATATGGTCATTGTTTGCTAATTTAGCAACCCGAAACGAGAAGTAAAATCTCGCTTCGTTTTTATTTTTAAAACTCTAATTTTCAACATAATGAAAGCAAACCATACTCAAGTTGACAATGAGCTTGACCTATTCAACATGATGCAAGACGCTGATAAGAAATCAGATAGCGAAGACAATCATGCTAAAATGGTGAATTACAGGAGCAATACTACTTTTGACGAAGAAAAGCTTGGTCAACAGGAGGACGTGCAACTTGTTGAAAAAGAAATTGCTGACGACGCAACAGCCGAGACCGCGCCGAAAGCGGAGGAAAAAACCGAAATGGAATACACAATTTATCCCACCGACCAAGTGAAGGCTGCCGCCAAGGAATATTTCCACGGCGACGCTTTGGCTGGTGATGTTTGGGCCAACAAATATGCCTTGAAAGACAGCGATGGCAACATTTATGAGCTGACCCCTGACGAAATGCACCATCGCATTGCGCGCGAAATCGCCCGCATCGAGAAGAACTATCCGAACCCTATGCGCGAAGAGGAAATCTACGAAGTGCTGAAAGATTTCCGTTACATTGTGCCGCAAGGCAGTCCAATGGCTGGCATCGGCAACAACTTCCAGATTTCATCTTTGTCCAACTGCTTTGTGATTGGCAACAAAGGCTGCTCCGATTCTTACGGCGGCATCATGAAAATCGACCAGGAGCAGGTGCAGCTGATGAAACGCCGCGGCGGTGTCGGCCACGATTTGTCGCACATCCGTCCAACGGGCAGTCCTGTCAAGAACTGTGCTCTGACCTCAACTGGTGTGGTGCCTTTTATGGAACGTTATTCCAATTCCACCAAGGAAGTGGCACAGGATGGCCGTCGTGGCGCCCTGATGATGAGCATCAGCATCAAGCACCCCGATTCGGAAGCTTTCATCGATGCCAAGATGACGCAAGGCAAAATCACCAATGCCAACGTTTCTGTCCGCATCACCGATGAGTTCATGCAGTGCGTCCGCGAAGACAAGCCTTTCGTGCAGCAATATCCTATCGATTCGAATACACCTTTATATAAAAAGGAAATCAACGCCCGCCAGTTGTGGAACAAAATCATCCACAATGCCTGGCAGTCGGCTGAACCTGGCGTGCTGTTTTGGGACACCATCACACGCGAGTCCATTCCGGATTGCTATGCCGATTTGGGCTTCAAGACCTTGAGCACCAACCCTTGCGGCGAAATCCCGCTTTGCGCTTACGACAGCTGCCGCTTGCTCGCCATCAACCTTTACAGTTATGTCGAGAAGCCGTTTACACCGGAGGCCCGTTTCAATTTCCAGCTTTTCACCAAGCACGTGGCCATCGCCCAGCGCATGATGGACGACATCGTCGACCTCGAAATCGAAAAGGTGGATGCCATTTTGGATAAAATCAACTCCGACCCCGAAGATGCCGAAGTGAAACGCATCGAGACCAACCTTTGGAAAAACATCAAGGAAAAGTGTCTGCAAGGCCGCCGCACTGGCATAGGCATTACCGCCGAAGGCGACATGCTGGCCGCTCTTGGCAAACGCTATGCTTCCGATGAGGCCATCACTTTCTCGACTGAGGTCCAGAAACTTTTGGCTTACAATGCCTACCGTTCATCGGTCACTTTGGCCGAGGAAAGAGGCGCATTCCAAATCTATGATGCCCATCGCGAAGAAAAGAATCCTTTCATCAACCGCTTGCGCGCTTTGGACGAAGACCTCTACCAAAAGAT
>CALGBV010000099.1 GCA_937884015.1 uncultured Bacteroidales bacterium | reverse complement strand
GACAGGTATCGCAGAGTCCTGCATCGCGACAGCGCCCCACGTCGCGACAGCGTCATTCCCGCGCAGGCGGGAATCTAATCGTTGATTCTTGAAAAAGAGTGAGGTAAAAGTAAAGACTTTTATAACACCAATAAGGCTTTAGATAAGACTCCCGTCCCTGCCTCCGCAAGGATGACGGCGGGAGTGACGCTTCATAGTGAGGGGAGTATGTCAAAAAAAAGGAGACCAACTTGCGTCAGTCTCCTTCATATTGTCGCCTAATATTGGAAATCAAATAGCCGGTACGGAATCGATGAGGTTCATCTCTTCAAATTCGCGGATGATTTCTTCAGGGGTCTTGCCGAGGTTGATGATCGACTGCTGGGCGGCAGGCACAAATTCGCTGTCGGGGTAGTCGGCAATCAGCTTCTCGTAGAGCATCTTGGCCTTGCCCAATTCACCCAGCTTGTCTTCGTAGACCATGGTGCCGAGCATGAACATGCCCACTGGAGTCTTCTCATAGTCAGGGTATTGCTTGAACAGTTTGTCACCGATTTCAATGGCTCTCTCTGGTTCAAGATAACCGACGGCAATTTCCAAAGCCTTGAAAAGCCATTCGGGAGCATCTTCGGCTTCGGGGTTTTCGTCCGCATACTTGCAGAACATGTCGACCACTTCAGGAACGGCTTCCGTGTTGGCGGTCATGTCATCGTTAAATAATGTTGCTTCGGCCTTTCTCAGGTCTTCAACTTTCAGTTTGCTGTCGCCGCAAGCCATCATCATGATTGCCAGGACTGCGACCATCGTAAATTTAATGAAATGCTTCATTTGTCTATTTGTATAATTGTCTGTTTGTTCCGCTTTTTATTTCGCTAAAGGTGCCGCTTGCAGGCTCATTTTCAACACTTTCCACTTCAATACTTTCACCTTCTATTCTTCTTTTTCGGGAAAATCATTCTGTAATCCACATCGCACTTGCCTTCCGAGATGTTGCGCAATTTGCCGCTCAGGAGGGTCTTGCGCAGGGGCGCGATTCTGTCGACATGGACGTGACCTTCCAGATGGTCGTATTCGTGCTGGACGATACGGGCGCGTATGCCTTCGAACACTTCCTCGTGTTCCACGAAGTTCTCGTCCTGGTAGCGGATGCGGATCTTGTCCTTGCGGACGACCTCTTCAAAGATGTTCGGCACGCTCAGGCAGCCTTCCTTGAAAGTGACATCATCGCCGAAGAACTCGAGGATTTCGGCATTGATGAACACCTGCTTGAAGTCCTTGCCATCAGGATAATCGGGATAGAAAGGATTGCCGTCGACGATGAAGAGACGTATGGATTTGTTGACTTGCGGGGCGGCCAGACCGACGCCTTCGGAATGGGCCAGTGTCTCCCACATGTCCTGCATGAGTTTGTCTAATTCGGGATAGTCAGGGCCGATTTCTGCAGCCACTGCCTTGAGGACCGGATGTCCGTATGCTACGATGGGTAATATCATTATTGTGTTTAATTGTTTGTAGTTGAATTGTTTATTTGTTCGTTTCCTTGATTTTTTTGGTTTACAGTTTACAGTTTACAGTTTACTGACAACCGATAACCGATAACTGATAACCGACAACCGATAACCGACAACCGATAACCATTACAAAGAACGATTTAAAGACGACATATACGATTGCAAGATAATAGTTGCGCTGATGGTGTCGACCAAGGCCTTGTCTTGCCGCTGTTTCTTTTTCAGTCCGGCATCGAGCATGGCTTGGTGGGCGAGGACCGAGGTGAAACGCTCGTCGTAACGGACGATGTTCATGTCGGGCAGCAGTTTGCGCAGGCGGTTGATGATGGGTTCGATGTATTGCGTTGAGTCGGAGGGATTGTTGTGCATGTCTTTCGGCTCGCCGATGACGATGGTCTCCACTTCCTCTTTTTTCACGTACTCGACCACAAAATCAGGGAGTTTGGCGGCTTCCACCGTCGTCAGGCCGTTTGCAATGATTTGCAGCGGGTCGGTGACGGCCACGCCACAGCGTTTCCTCCCCAAGTCGATAGCCATGATTCTTGCCATTTCCTATACCTTATTTAATTTAGGGTGCAAAAATACAATTTATTTGGGAATAATGGGAAAGGTTATTTCGTGAGCTGAGAAACTACAGCTTTTCGATTTCTTCTGCCGAGAGGCCGGTGCATTGCACGATCATTTCCAAAGTCATGCCGTTTGCCTTCATTTTGCTGGCAATGTCAAGCTGACTTTTCCTCATGCCTTCGGCTCTTCCTTCAGCTCTTCCTTCAGCGAGACCTTCTATTCGGGCCGTTCCGATAACGTCGTTCTGAATCATTATGGCATTCAGGTGCTCATCGTAGGCGAGTTTTTCGCTTTTTGACATCGACATGTATTCCAGTTTGCGTTTAGCTTCCTGAAGGCCTGGTGCGGTGGTGTTTTCATCGATTTCGCCATCCTTGAGGTATTTTATCCATTCATCCAGATGGTTCTCCGCAATCTTGTTGAAGGCGTTGACACGGATGAGGTAATATTCAGGGAAAACTTCTTCCGGTGCTTTCATGTGAATGGTGTCTCTTTCCTTGGCGGTAATCAGCAACGTGTCGTTCTTGGTCATGCCGCGGAAGGTGGTCTGGCCACGGTAAATGTAGTCTTCGCCTTTGCCGAGGTCGAAATAGAGTATGCTGATGGAATACACCTTCTTGACCTGGTCGTATTTGTTGCCCAATTGAATGTGCTCGGTGATGGCTTTTGCCACGCCATAGAGAATACGTTCTAGATAGTAGATTTCGCGTGTCATCTGTATCTCTACGAGGATGATTTCGTCCTTGCTGTTCTTAGCTTTGATGTCGACGCGGTTGAACTTGTCGGCAGGATCATTCTGATTGCTTTCGCTTTCCAGCAGCTCGATAATGTGGACGGGTTCGTCCAAAAGCACTGTCACCAATCCTTCAAGAATGCAGAAATTCGACTTGTCGCGCAGGATTTTTTTCGCCGCCCAGTCGAAGCGGATGTATTTGTCGTTTGCCATAGTCTCTTGTTTTTCTGCTGCAAAGATAACAAATGTTTCTGAAATTCGTTTGCCGTATGAACAAAAAAAGCGGAAAACCACTGCTGACTTTCCGCTTTTGCTTTCATCTGGGTGGGAGGTGGGATTCGAACCCACGACCCACGGAACCACAATCCGGTACTCTAACCAACTGAGCTACACCCACCATCTGATTTGCGACTGCAAAAATAGTACTTTTTTCTGATATGGAAGCATTTTTTGAAGAAAAAAATCTAAAACTTGTGCTTTTTTGCTTTGTATCAGCATTTTGGCGGGACATATTTATCACAAAACTTTCAAAACAAAAGCAAAACTTTTTCGAGACGGGAACCTCGCAACCGCTCGTCTCCTGAAATCCGTAGTCCATTCATATATCTTTTAGTTGGGATTTTTGATGGAGATTTTTCCAAAATCCTTCTGAAAATCCATACTTAAAATCCTGCTAAAAATAAGCGAAGGCTTTCGCTGATTAGGGTCGCT
>CALGBV010000098.1 GCA_937884015.1 uncultured Bacteroidales bacterium | reverse complement strand
GCCGGTAACAACATCGACATCGAATTGCTCTCATCCGGCATCTACGAAGCCATGGTCACCACGGTCGGCGGCCTGATTGTCGGCATCATCGCCTATATTTTCCACGCCATCATCACCAACCGCATCCAGAAAGTGGTCTACCTGCTTGAAGCCAAAGCAACGGAATTCATGGATGTGCTGAACGAACCGGCGTGATGGGCTATTGGTTTTCAGTTATCAGTTTTCAGTTATCAGTCCATCAGTCAAATTGTCTACAAGTCCATCAGTCAAATTGTCAAATAGTCCACAAGTCAATAAAATATGATAAAATCAAGGAACAAGATAGAGCCATCATTCAACTCCTCGTCGATGTCCGACCTGGTGTTCTTGCTGCTCATTTTCTTCATGCTGACCTCAACTTTGGTTGCGCCAAACGCCATCAAGCTATTGCTGCCATCGAGTAGCAGCAAGACGATGGCCAAGCAGACCGTAACCGTCTACATCAATGAAGAATACAGTTATTTCGTTGAGGAAACGCCTGCCGACGAAACTACTTTATCCGAACTCATCAATGCAAGGTTGGGAGCCGACACGGAAGGCACCGTCGTGCTACGCTCGGACAAGACCGTTCCCGTGCAATACGTTGTCAACGTGATTGATGCCGTGAACGAAATCAACAACGCCACCGGCACAAACCACAAGGTGATTTTGGCCACTTCGCAGAAGAAATAACAAGTGGAAAGTTTCAAAGTGTGAAAGTGGAAAGTGTTGAAGTTAGGAGAAAAAAAAGAAGAATTTAGGACACGCGTCCGCCCTGAAAGGGCAGCTTAATAAAACGAAGGGCAAAGCGAGCTTGCAAGCGCCCTTCGCAAAACGAAAAAGAAATAAAAACACCGCCCTGAAGGGGCACCCTAAAACAGCAAATGACAAGCCTAACATGAAAGCAAACAAAGATAAAGGCATAGCGGTTATCGGTACGGTGACGGTCCACGCGCTGGCACTGCTGCTGTTGTTCCTGATGGCATTCCGTACACCGCTTCCGCTTCCCGGCGAGGAAGGCGTGGAAGTCGATTTGGGCATGTATAACCAAGGTATGGGCGACATTCAGCCGCAGCAATCGGCTATCCCTGAGGAAGTCAAAACGCAAACGCAACCTCAAAAGACCAAGGAAGAGATTGTGACGCAAGACACCGAAGAAGCCCCTGCCATAGAAAAGAAAAAAGACAACAAAAAGAAAACAGAGGAAACCAAACCTGTAGAGAAACCACAGCCGAAAGTCAACCAGAGAGCGTTATTCAAAGGCTCCGACAAGGCTCAGGACGGCGGTTCGGAAGGCATAACTGGACAACCCGGCGACCAAGGCAAACCCAACGGACTTGCTGGCATCAAACAGTATGACGGCAACGGTGGCAGCGGCAACGGAACAGGCTACAGTTTAGGTGGCCGTGGTGCCAAGAAACTGGAACGTCCCAACGAAGATTTCAATGAGGAAGGTCACATTGTTGTCGACATCTGGGTCAACCGCGAAGGCAAAGTGGTACGTGCCGAAATCGCCACCAAAGGCACCGACATCGTCAACAGCCAAATGCGCAACAAAGCCAAAAACGCCGCCCTGCAATCGAAATTCGCCGCCGACCCCAACGCTCCTGACGAACAGAAAGGAACCATCACCTATACTTTCGTTATCAATCAGTAGCATTTTTGGTTGTCAGTTGTCAGTTATCAGTTTTCGGTTATCAGTTATCAGTTATCAGTAAAACAAGAAAATTTTAGAAAATCAACATATCGCATGAACTACACAGAAACACTTGACTGGATGTTCAACAAACTTCCAATGTATCAACGAATTGGAGGTGCTGCTTACAAAGCCGATCTAAACAACACCATACAGTTGCTCGACCTATTAGACAACCCGCACCGGAAATTCAAGTCGGTCCACGTTGCCGGCACCAACGGCAAAGGTTCGACCTCGCACATGCTGGCTTCCGTATTTCAGGAAGCAGGCTACAAGACTGGGCTTTACACTTCACCACACTTGCGTGATTTCCGCGAACGCATCCGCATCAACGGTGAGATGATTCCAGAAGACAAAGTCGTCAGCTTCATTGAGGCACACAAGGACGAGTTTGAGAAAATGGAACTCTCGTTCTTCGAGATGACTGTCGGCATGGCCTTCGATTATTTCGCCAAGGAACAGGTCGACATTGCCATCGTGGAAGTGGGCATGGGCGGCCGTTTGGATTCAACGAATCTCATCATGCCCGAAGTCAGTGTCATCACCAATATCGGTCTTGACCATGTGAAGTTCTTGGGCGACACCATGGAAAAGATTGCCGGTGAAAAGGCTGGCATTATCAAACCCAACATTCCCGTGGTGATTGGAGAAACACAGCCCGAAACACACCAGGTGTTTGAAGACAAAGCCTGCGTGTGCGACAGCCCGATTTGTTTCGCCGACCAGACTTTCGACTGCGACAAGATTCACATTGAATCGAACACTGTCCAGAAATTCGACCTTTGGAAAAACAGCGAGCTTTATCTTGAAGCCGTCGAAATACCGCTTATGGGCAACTACCAGCAGAAAAACCTCACCACCGTCATCTGCGCCCTGGATTTGCTCCGCAAGAAATTCAACATTTCCGACGACAACATCCGCGAAGGCATTGCCAAGGTGATTCACAACACCCACCTCATGGGCCGCTGGCAGATTCTCAGCAACGACCCGCTCACCATCGCCGATACAGGTCACAACGTGGCTGGCATCACCGAAGTCGTCCGCCAATTGGCAGAAATGCAATACAACAAGTTGCATTTCGTCATCGGCATGGTCAACGACAAGGACATCGACCACGTTTTGCAACTCCTGCCCCGCAACTGCGAATATTATTTCTGCAAGGCCGACATTCCAAGAGGTCTGGACGCCAACATTTTGGCCGAAAAAGCCTTCTCCTACGGCTTGCGCGGACAGGTCTACGAATCGGTGAGCCATGCCTACCGCTCGGCAGTCAATGCCGCCCATTTCGACGATGTGGTTTTCGTCGGCGGCAGCAATTTCATCGTTGCCGAGGTGGTTTGAAGAGTAATGGGTTGAATCGTTTGAAGTTTATTTGTTTAACTGTTTTCGGTTATCGGTTCAACAAATCAACAATTCAACAGTTCAACGACCAACATTTTGGTTAGTTACATAATTGAAATATTCTTACCTTTGCGGCAAAATTGGTTTCAATGCGCCGCAAAGGTTTTCATATCATTTTGTTACTGCTGACAACGATTCTGGTTTCATCGTGTTCCCTGAAACGCCATGTCCCGGAAGGCCAATACATTGTATGGAAAAACAGGGTCAACATCGACTCGACGCAATACGATGTCAGCAAGTCATCGCTCTCCGACTACATTTCCCTCAAACCCCACAGGAGCTTCGTCGCCATCAACTTTAAGCCTTGGGCTTACTACATTTCCCAAGACAAGACCGACAGGAAGTTTTGGAAATGGGTGAACGAAACCATTGGCGAAGAACCCACCTATTACGACATAAACAGCGTAGAATATTCCTCACTGCAAATGGAGAAATATCTCAACCATGTCGGCCATTTCAATTCGGAAGTGACGAGCAAACTTAAAACCAAACAGTTCAAGGCATACGTCACCTACAATGTAAAGCTGGCCAAGCCCTACACCATTAACGCCTTCAATTACGACATTCCCGACACGACCATAGCCCGTTTTCTCAAGCGCATCGAACCTGATTATCCGCTGAAAGAAGGCGACGTTTACGATGAGTACAAACTGAACAAAATCCGCGACCAGATTACCGAACACCTGCGCAACCGCGGCTATTACTTTTTCAACCGCGACTACATCACTTACGAAGTCGACAGCAATTTTCACAATCACACCCTGTCCGTAAAGATGAAAATTGCCGAGGTCGAGAACCGTGAGACCGGCACCATTACCCCACACAAGCGCTATACCATCAACAGCATCAACATCTGTCCCAATTACTCCCCGCTTTACCTGAACAGCCCGATAACCCACACCGACACCATAATTGCCAGAATCGGGCGGCGAAGCGAACCCAACCAACTGAATTTCTTCTATTACGGAAAGGCGAAAATCAAGCCTCAGACATTCTCGCAAGCCATCCAGATTCAGAAAGGAAGACCTTACAGCCTGAACCGCGTCACGCAAACCTACAACGCACTCGGCAACTTCAAGGCTTTCAGCAATGTGAACATCACATTCGACACGGTCGCCAACGATTCGCTCAATCTTTTGGACTGCCGCATCACCATGCAGCAAGTCGACCGCCATTCCTACACGCTGCAACTTGAAGGCACAAGGGCAGAAAGCGACCTCGGCATCAAGGGCGGACTTTCGTACACCAACAAGAACCTGTTCCGCGGTGCCGAAATCTTCCAGCTAAGTCTGAGAGGCGGTATCGAGGCCCAGCAGGTGATAACCATTCCCAACGACATAGATTTAGCTAGTCCATCGGGAAAGACAAGCACATTCAACACAAAGGAATTCAGCTTAACAGGAAGCCTCACTTTCCCAAAATTCCTCAGTCCTTTTCCGCTAAGGAATTTCGTGCGTGACTATCAGCCCAAGACCACGCTCACATTAGGTTTCAACGGTCAGAAACGCTATTATTACACCCGTTATATTGTTCAGGCATCCTACGGTTACGATTGGAAAAGCAGTTTCCGTTTCCAGCATTTCCTCACTCCCATTTACCTCAACACTGTCAAGATTACGGATATGGCTTTGGTATTCTATGAAACCTTGGCAGCCGATCCCAATCAAAGAAGGAAAGACCAATACACCGACCACCTGATATTCGGTCTACGATATTCATTCGTTTACAACACACAGAACATCAATAAGGAAACGAGTTTCACCTATCTCCGCGTCGGTTTCGAATCAAGCGGAAATCTGATCTCATTATTCAACAACACGAAACTCATCAACTATGCTGACAGTCACCATGAACTTTTCGGCATACGCTACGCACAGTTTGTCAGAACCGATGTTGATTTCCGCCAACACATCAAGCTCAACGACAACTCATGGCTGGTCTTCCGCGAATTTTTGGGATTGGGTCTGCCCTACGGCAACTCCCTAGATATGCCTTTCGAACGCAGTTTCTATGCAGGTGGCACCAACGGCATGAGAGGCTGGCGCTACCGCACCCTGGGTCCTGGCGCCTACAAACCCACCGAGGACGACATCGAACAAATCGGCGACATGCAACTGGAACTGAATGCCGAATACCGTTTCACCATCTACAACTCATTGAAAGGTGCCGCCTTTGCCGATGCGGGCAACATTTGGACCTACAGCCCTAATGAGGCCCTCCCCGAAGGCAATTTCCGCTTCGACACCTTCTACAAGCAACTCGCCATGGACGTTGGTTTCGGCCTCCGCTTCGACATCAATTTCATCGTCGTCAGAGCCGATTTGGCCTTGGCCCTGCTCTACCCTTACAAAGACGAGACGGGAAGCCGCATCCTTCTCAACCCCAACAACAACTGGACACTTAACATCGGCATCGGTTATCCGTTCTAAATCATGTTCAGCAGGGAAGAATTGTTTTGGCGACTCAAAGACTCCTTCGGTTTCGAGCCTACCGAAGGCCAGGCAACCGTTTTGCGCCATCTGTCAGCCTTTCTGCTCTCGCAAAAGGAAAACCCGACCTACATTCTGCGCGGTTATGCCGGAACGGGAAAGACCACATTGGTGACAACTCTGGTAGAAACGCTGCCGCAAATCGGCATGAAATACGTGCTGATGGCACCCACAGGCCGCGCCG
>CALGBV010000097.1 GCA_937884015.1 uncultured Bacteroidales bacterium | reverse complement strand
TGGAGCAAGATGTTGATTTCGTGGGCCTTGCACAGACGGGTACTGGTAAGACGGCTGCTTTCGGTTTGCCGCTACTGAACAAAATCGATGCGACACAACGTTGTGTCCAAGCCTTGATTTTATGTCCAACGCGTGAACTTTGTATGCAGATTACCAAGGACTTGCGCAATTATGCCAAGTACATTCCAGAAATCCTGATTGTGCCAGTTTATGGTGGTGCAAGCATTGAACTTCAATTCAAAGACTTAGCCAAAAAGCCGCAGATTATCGTTGCCACGCCTGGCCGTCTGCGCGATATGATTCGCCGCAACCGTGTGGATTTCAGTAATGTAAAGACCTTGATCCTCGATGAAGCCGACGAAATGCTCAACATGGGCTTCCAGGAAGAAGTCGACGACATTCTGGAATACATGCCCAAGGAACGCAACACCATGCTGTTCTCAGCCACCATGCCGCAGGAAGTCGAGGCCATTCTCAACAAATACATGACCGACCCCGTGAAAGTTGCCGTCGGCAGCCGCAATTCGGGCACTGCCAATGTCGACCACAAGTATTACATGATGGCCGCCAAGGACCGTTATTCGGTGTTGAAGCGCATCATCGACTACACGCCGTCAATTTATGGTATCGTGTTCTGCCGCACCAAGTTAGAGACGCAGGAAATTGCTGACAACCTGATTCAGGATGGCTATAATGCCGCCGCTTTGCATGGCGATTTGTCGCAAGGTATGCGCGACAACGTGATGGATCATTTCCGCAAAAAGAGCCTGCAACTGCTCATCGCCACTGATGTCGCCGCACGCGGCATTGATGTCAGCGACCTGACACATATTATTAATTACAACCTTCCTGACGACATTGAGACCTACGTTCATCGCAGTGGCCGTACCGGTCGTGCCGACAAACGTGGTATCTGCCTCAGTCTGATTAACTTGCGCGAAAAGAGCAAAATCAAGAAAATAGAAAAAATCGTCAACCGACCGATTGAAAGAGCAACCATTCCGACAGGAAAAGAAGTTTGCGAAAAACAGCTTTTCAACCACATCGACCGCATTGAGCACGTCGACATCAACCGTGAAGACATTGACGATTACCTGCCAGTCATTTTCCGTAAGCTCGAATGGATGACGCGTGAAGAACTGATTACCAGAATGGTAGCACTAAACTTCAACCGTTTCCTGGATTATTACAAGAATGCCATCGACCTGAATGTGGACGAAAAAGACGAAAAACGCGACCGCAAGGAACGCAAAAAGGAACTTGCCAACCGCGATGAAGGTCTGAAACGCATATATTTCGGTCTAGGTAAAAACGACCACATTCTGCCACAGAAAATCATTGGCAAAATCAACGATGTCACCCACACCCGCGACATTCGCATTGGACGCATCGATTTGTTCGATGATTACTCATTCGTTGATGTCGAGGAATCAGCCATCCCTATGATTTTGGAATGTTTCGCCGACCCGCACAACAATCCGAAAGGCATTGTGGTCGAAGTTGCCAAAGAACAACCTTCAAAAGAAGAACGTGAAAAAGGTGGAAGAGGCGAACGTAAGGATCGTGGCGGGAAAGGTGAACGCAAAGAAAGAAGCGAGCGCAGCAGCCGTTCTGAACGTGAAGACAAATCAGAACACAAGGAACGCGAAAGCCGCCGCGAAAAAGCTTCGGAAGACAACATGTGGGAAAAGAAGTCGAAGAAAAGAAAATCGGATGACGAACCGAAAATTAAGGTGGAACGCTCACGCGATGGCCGCGAATGGATTCCCGATGACGAATGGTTTGCCATGAAGAACCACATCGATTTCTTTGATGACGATGACGAGCGTCCAAGCCGCAAAAAGCGCAATGCCGAAAGAGGCTTTGGTGCCAAGAAAAACAGTTCAAAAAGCTCAGCATCAAGTTCTTCAAGGTCGTCGAAGTCTTCATCGAGAAGCACTTCGAAAGAATCGGGCAGAGGCCGCCGTGGCGCAGCCCGAAACAACGATGATGATTTCTACTCACCACGTCGCCGTGGCGGAGGCAGAAGGAGATAAATTATGGCTTCAGTTAAATCATGGATAAGAGCAGCCCGTCCGCGGACGGTGCTGCTCTCTTTTTCAGGCGTTCTGATGGGCAGTTTTCTTGCTTTAAAAGAGAAAATCTGTTATCCGTCTGTCCTGATTTTTGCTGCCATTACCGCCATTATGCTGCAAATTTTATCCAATTTGGCCAACGATTACGGCGATTATACTAAAGGCATCGACAACACGCAACGCATCGGGCCGAAACGCGAAATGCAAAGCGGCAACATCACAAAACGCGAAATGCAAAGCGGCATTCTTATAGCCGTGCTTGCATGCCTTCTTTCTGGCGGAATGCTTCTAATCTGCATAATACTGACAAGTTCAACCCTTCACGATTTATATGTTTTTGCAGCACTTGGCATTGCAGCCATTCTTGCCGCATTATTCTACACTTTAGGAAAACACCCTTACGGCTACAGGGGTTTAGGTGACCTTTTCTGCTTTATTTTCTTTGGATGGGCTGCTGTGGCTGGCACTTATTATTTGGCCACAAAAAATCTTGATTTTTCGGTTTTACTGCCGGCAAGTGCCATGGGATTTATGTCGAATGCCGTATTGAATATCAACAACATGCGTGATTATGAAAGCGACAAGGCAAGTGGAAAAAACAGTCTGGTCGTTAAAATCGGATTGAAAAAAGCATTTGCTTATCACACATTTCTCATCGTTGGCGGATTTGTTTGCCTTTCGGCATTTTTAATCATCAGACATTGTGCATTTTACGCACATCTGTTTTGGTTGCTTTTCCCTTTGTTTGCCAAGGATTTATCATTCATCAAAAACAATCTTGAAACACATCAATTCGATCCTTTGCTTCCAAAACAGGTTCGCAACACTTTCTTGCTGACTTTGGTTTTTGGAGTTTTATTTCTCATATAATATGGATTATTCGATTCTGACTTATATAGGTTTGCTTTTCACCGTTGCCTTAATCATTCTTGTCGGAACGATTTCGGGCAGAAAAGTGAAAAACGCCAGCGACTTTTCGACGGGAAGCGGCAAAGCCGGCACTTGGATTGTGTGCGGTGCCATTATGGGAACTTTGGTCAGCGGGCAAGCCACCATTGGAACAGCGCAACTGGCTTTCAGTTACGGCATTTCAGCATGGTGGTTTACTTTGGGTTCGGCCATCGGATGTCTCATTCTTTCAATTGCTTATGTCATTCCGTTGCGGCATAGCGGCAGCGTGACCCTGTTGGAAGTCGTTTCAAAAGAATACGGCAAAAAAGCCGAAGCCGTCGGTTCGCTGCTGTGCTTTTTGGGCATTTTCATCAGCATCATAGCGCAGATTCTGTCGGCCTCGGCCCTCCTGCAAACGCTTTTCCCAATCAGTTTTTTGGTCGCAGCCTTGATTGCCATTGCTTTGATGATTGTCTACGTCGTTTTTGGCGGCGTTTGGGGCGCGGGCATGGGCGGCATTGTCAAGTTAGCCTTGCTTTATGTTAGCGCATTGATTGGCGGCATTGCCGTTTTCGGACTGGCCAAAGGCTATTCCGGACTGATGGAAACCTTGCAAGGCATTTTCTGCAACACAAATTTGGGGAAAATAAATGAAATCAGCACACAAGAAGCTGTAAATCATCGCTATCTGAATTTATTGGCCCGCGGTCCGATGAAAGATTTAGGTTCGTGCCTTTCGTTGATATTGGGCGTTTTGGCCACACAAACCTACGCGCAAGGCATTTGGTCGGGGAAATCGGACAGCGCAGCACGCAAAGGCTCGCTGCTGTGCGCTTTCCTGACGCCACCCATCGGAATTGCCTGTATTTTAATAGGTTTGTACATGCGCGGACATTACATCACTTCCGATGAATTGGCCGTTTTAGGCACCATTCCCGATGGAATGGCTGTGATGACATCATCATCGCAGGCATTTCCGCTGTTTGTTCTCAACCATCTGCCGAAATTGTTTGGCGGTGTGGTTTTGGGCACTTTGCTCATCACGATTGTAGGCGGCGGTTCGGGATTGTCGTTGGGAGCCGCAACCATTTTGGTGCGCGATGTTTTTTATAAAATCAAGCCGAAAATCAAGGATTCGAAACGCAACTTGCTGATTTCAAGGCTTACAATCGTCGTCATCCTGCTTTTAGGCGTTGCGGCGGCAGCATCGTTCTCGGGCAGTTTCATTAACGATTTAGGATTCCTGTCGATGGGCTTACGCGCCACGGCAGTGTTTTTGCCACTCACCTTTGCCTTGTTTTTGCCGCAACACATTCGCCCGAAATGGATTCTCGCTTCGATGATAGCCGGAACCGCCATGTTGCTGGCGGCCAAGTTTGCAAGTTTGCCTGGCGACCCGATGTGGTGGGGATTGGGCGTAAGTTTAATTTGTTGTGTTATAGGCAGAAAAAAGCAATAAAAAAAACGGCATCAGAAAACTCTGTGCCGTTTTTCAAGTCGGAGCGGCCGGACTCGAACTGGCGACCGCTTGCACCCCATGCAAGAATGCTAGCCAACTGCACCACGCCCCGATTTGCGCTGCAAAGATAGGAATTATTTTTCAATTGCAACAACTCTTCAATAATTCTATTATCTTTGCCGAAATAAATTTGAAAGCAGCTCATTGAGCCTTGTCGAAATGACAATGATTTAAGATTTAAAGATTTAAGTATTTAAGTTTCAAAAATCAGGTGCTTACAATAAATCGAAAAAGTCTAAAAGTCAAAGAGTCAAAATGTCTAAAAGTCAACAAATAAACAAATAAACATCAAACACACAAACTCATGGAACACATCGAATGTTTAATCATAGGATCAGGTCCTGCTGGCTACACGGCGGCCATTTACACTTGCCGTGCCGACATTAAAACCGTCGTTTACGAAGGCATCCAGCCTGGTGGTCAATTGACGCAAACCACTGAAATTGAGAACTTCCCAGGTTATCCGCAAGGCGTGAAAGGCCCTGATATGATGGATGAAATCCGTCAGCAGGCCGAGCGTTTCGGTGCCGACATCCGCATGGGCGAAATCACAACCATCGATGCTTCGCAAAGACCTTTCAAAGTAACAACGGAATATGACGGCGAGATTCTGGCCGATTCCATCATCGTTGCCACTGGTGCTTCGGCACGTTATTTAGGCTTGCCAACCGAAGAGGAATTCAAGGGCGGCGGCGTTTCAGCTTGCGCTACCTGCGACGGCTTCTTCTACAAAGGAAAAGATGTGGCTGTGGTCGGCGGCGGCGATACCGCTTGCGAAGATGCCACTTACCTCTCGAAACTCTGCAACAAGGTATATCTCATCGTGCGCCGCGATGTGCTGCGTGCTTCAAAAGCCATGCAACACCGTGTGCTGAACACGCCTAACATCGAAGTGCTTTGGAAAACCCAAACCAAGGAACTTTTCGGTGAACAGCAAGGCTTCATGAAGAAACTGAAAGGTGCAGTCCTGTTCGACAGCGACACCAAAGCTGAGCGCACCATTTATGTGGACGGTTTCTTTGAGGCCATCGGTCACATTCCGAACACCAGCGTCTTCAAAGGCATTCTCGACATGGACGAAGAAGGCTACCTCATCACCAAGCCGAAATCGACTGCCACCAATGTGGAAGGCATTTTCGCTTGCGGCGATTGCCAGGACCGCGTGTATCGTCAAGCCATCGTAGCAGCCGGAACGGGAGCCATGGCTGGCATCGAGGTGGAACGTTTCTTGATGTCAACGAAATGATTTTTCTTGTCAAGAATTTGAGAATTTGAGAAACCTGTCGGACGTGCTGGACAAAGCGCTACGGAAGTCCGTTGGAATTAGAGACTTTCACTTCGCTCAAGGAACGCGAAGCGGTTCACAGAAATTCCCGCGCGAAGCGCAAACTTCAAGTAGGTCTGTGTCCAAAAATCTCTAATTCTCAAATTCTTGATAAAAAGAAAGAAAACAATGAACCTTTCCACAGATGTAAAAATACAACCCATTGAGCAGCGTATCGTCTACAGCGATAGGCTGCTCTTTTTGGGTTCTTGCTTTGCCGATGAAATCGGCGGAATCTGCAAAGGCTTGGGCTTTGATGCCTTGGTCAATCCGTTTGGGGTGCTGTTCAATCCGGCAAGCATTTGTCAATCCGTGAAGCGTTTGGAAAGCGGAAAAGATTTCACGAAAGATGATGTGATTGAAGTCGGGAACGAGTTTTATTGCACTTTCAGCCACAACACCGAATTTTGGAATCCTTCGCCAGAAAAACTGCTTGAAACAGTAAACAGCAGTCTCAGCTCTGCCCGACAGCATTTCATGCACGCCAAGTGGATTGTCATCAGTCTGGGCACATCGTGGATTTACCGCCACAAACAACGCGGTTTGATTGTCTCAAACTGCCACAAACTGCCTTCACAACTTTTTCAACGGGAATTTCTCACAACGGAACAATCAACGGAATTATTATCACAACTCGTTGAAAAACATAAAGATAAGCAATTCATTTTCACCATTTCACCTTTGCGTCATTTGAAAGATGGTTTGCACGAAAACCAAATCAGCAAGGCTGCATTGCTTTTGGCTGTCGATGAAATCTGCAAACGTTTTGGCAACACGCATTATTTTCCGGCCTTTGAAATCCTTTTGGACGAATTGCGCGACTACCGCTTCTACAAAGAAGACATGATTCACCCGACCGAACAGGCCGTGCGCTACATTTGGGAACGTTTCACCGACTTTGCCATCGCCGAAAGCGAACTGCCCGCCATGAAACAAGCTCAGGAACTCAAACTGATGCTGCAACACAAGGTTTTCTTCCCTGAAAGCGAGTCTTTTCGGAAATTTGAAGCCATGAAAAACAGTAAGATGGCGGATTTTGAAAGGAATTATCCGAAGGTTAAGATTCAGAATTTGGAATAGGGATTTTGATTTTTTTGAACCGCAAATTTCGCAGATGACGCTGATTTTCAATAAACTACAGATTTTACGGATTTTTACAGATGAATTTTTCAATGCGCCCTTCGACAAGCTCAGGGAACAGCGC
>CALGBV010000096.1 GCA_937884015.1 uncultured Bacteroidales bacterium | reverse complement strand
CGACTTGTTCCAACAAGTCACACACTATCGCCTTGCATTTCTTCCGGTCGGTCTCAATGCCATGAACCAACATAGGTTCGGCAATGGCATCGCCAACCGTAATGCGCGGATTGAGCGACGAATAGGGGTCTTGGAAAACAATCTGAGCCTGTTTCCTGAAATTCCGCAAGTCATCGCCCCTCAAAGCTGTGACTTCAATGCCATTGAAAAAGACTTTGCCACCCGTAGGTTCCGCCAAGCGCAAAATGGACCGGCCCAAAGTCGTTTTTCCACAGCCCGATTCGCCTACCAAGCCCAAAGTCTCGCCTTCGTAGACCTCCAGATTCACATCATTGACAGCCTTGACGTAATCGTAAGTCCGGCCAAAAACGCCTTTGCGCAAAGGATACCAAGTCTGCAAACCTTCCACTTTCAAAACCGGTTCCTTGGAATAGATTTTCTGCAAATGCCGTTTGCGTTCCTCATCGGTGATTTGTAGTTCGTTGAGGATTTGCTCCTTCCCTCCTACCCATTGTCCGTCAAGGAATTCCTTTACAATCGGAAGTCTTTTCAACCTGATGTCCATCGGTGGACGGCAAGCCAAAAGACCCTGCGTATAAGGATGTTGCGGATGATTGAGAATCTGTTTCACATCGCCGCGTTCCAAGATTTCGCCGTTGTGCATTACGATGACATCGTCGGCAATTTCGGCCACAACGCCCAAATCGTGGGTGATGAAAACCATGCCCATGCCGGTTTCAGTTTGCAGTTTTCGCAACAGTTTCAGGATTTCTAACTGAACGGTGACATCAAGTGCGGTGGTCGGTTCGTCCGCAATCAGGATTTGCGGATTGCAGGCGATGGCCATGGCTATCATGACACGCTGCTTCTGACCGCCCGAAAGTTCGTGCGGATAACTGTCGTAAATGGCTTCGGGACGCGGCAGCATGACTTGCTTGAACAGCGAAATGACACGTTCCTTGGCTTCCTTTTTGCTGACATTTTCGTGTTGGAGAATCATCTCCGAAACCTGAAAACCGCATTTGTAAACGGGATTCAGCGATGTCATCGGTTCCTGAAAAATCATAGAGATGCGTTTGCCGCGCACATCGGCCATTTCCTTTTCCGAAAGGCCGTATATTTCCTTGTTTTCCAGCAAAATAGAATCGGCCGTCACCTTGCTTTGGCGTTCATTCAGCAACCGCATCACGGCCAAGGAACTGACCGATTTGCCTGAACCCGATTCACCGACAATGCCCAAAGTGCGACCTGCAACGACATCGAAATCAATGCCATGAACAGCCTCATTCCATTGTTTGTCGCGACGGAATGAAATGCGCAGATTTTTGACAGATAAAACCGGTTCAGACATGGCGAAAGATTTTTGCAAAAGTATGAATTTTCAAAATATGCCGCCATTTCATGCCGAAATAAACCTTTTTGAGTACCTTTGCCACAATTATGAACATTCTGGATATCATCATAGCCATCATTTTACTGGTTTTTGGCATTAAAGGATTAAAGAAAGGACTCATTCTTGAAGTCGTTTCGCTGTTGGCTTTCGGCATTGGCATTTATGGTGCCATGCACTTTTCCGATTTTACAGCCGCAACTTTGACCGATTACATCGAAATCAATCCGAAATACATCGATACAACGGCTTTCGTATTGACTTTCATTATTTTAGTGATTCTTGTCAACCTGATTGGCAATCTGGTTTCCAAAATGGTAAGAGACTTAAACTTAGGCGTTTTCAATAAAATCGGCGGCTTCGTTTTTGGCGGTGCCAAAGGCATTCTGCTTTGCAGCCTTCTGCTGATGGTGCTGAACAATTTCCAAATCATGGGGTTTGTGAAGCCCGAAGTAAAGGAGCAATCCTTTTTGTATCCTCATGTTGAGAAAACCGTTCCCTACGTTTACCAAGGCTTTGATATTGTGAAAGATGCCATTGAAGATTTGCAGGAATCGGAGCAAGATGAAAACGGTTCAGAAGAAATAGAAATGGAAACGGAATCAGTTTAATCGTTTTGGCTTTCTTCTTTTTCTTGTCTTGCTTTCAGATAACAAGCGCGGCAAAGCGGCTCGTAACTTTCGGTTTCGCCCAGCACGACCAGTTTGTCGCCCGCAACGGTACGGTGCGAATACTGCGCTTGTCCACCGCAACGCACGCAGATGGCGTGAACCTTGGTCACATCTTCGGCAATGGCCATCAGCTTCGGCATCGGGCCAAAAGGATTGCCCATAAAGTCCATGTCGAGACCTGCGACAATCACTCTAACACCTTGATTTGCCAACTGTTGGCACACATTCGGAAGTTCATCGTCCAGAAACTGCGCTTCATCAATGCCGATGACATCGACATCGTTGGCATAGAACAGGATTTCCTGCGCACTTTCAACCGGAATGGAATGTAAAGCCGTGGCATTATGCGAAACCACATCTTCCTCGCTGTAGCGCGTATCGACGCCCGGCTTGAAGATTTCGACCTTCAGTTTGGCGATTTTTGCGCGTTTCAAACGTCTGATGAGTTCTTCCGTTTTGCCTGAAAACATTGAGCCGCATACTACTTCTATCCAGCCTTGCGTTCTATTGTGAGAATCTTTTTCAAGAAACATGACTTCCGTTTTTAGATTATTTGTATTTTTATCGTTTCTTTCAGAGCAAAAATAAAGAGAAAATAAATATGAACGACAATTTTGACAATCAAAAAGAAATTCTATTGTCTTTACGACAGGAAATCAATCTGTTACGTCAGCAAGTTGACTATCTTTTAAGGAATGAAAAAGCCCTCGGACTGCTCGATTTGGACGTTTTGATGAACCGCACGCACACCGTTTACGACATGTTGTGCTCCATAAATCTGGGCGGAAACGATGAAGAACAGGATTTCGACATCGATCCCGATGCCATCAGCGGCCTTTTTGGCAGCCTGATGCAACAAGAACAGCAAGAGGAAAGCCAGGAAGAAGTTCCGGAAACTGAAAAAGATGAGGAAAAACCTGATAACGAACCTCTTGAAGAAATTGAAAAAGAAGAAATTTCAGAAGAAAAGCAGGCTGATGAAGAAATAAACGCTCAGGAAAAGCCTTCCGATACGGTTGAATTTGTTATTGAAACGCCCGCTGAAGAGGAAAAGGAAGCACCTGAAAACTTCAATCCAATGGACGAACCTGTTGAGGACGAACCCGTTGAAGAGAAAAAAGAGGAACAGCCTTTAGGCGATGAATATGGTTTCTTCTTCCGTTTCGACGATGTGGCAGAAGAACAAACCGAACAGCCTGAGGAACAGCCAATTCAAGAGGAAAAAATAGTGCATTTCGTCGAGGAAATCCCGGAAGAGGAAATCCCGGAAAGAGACCTCGTTGATGGCGATCATCTGGTGCACGACAATCCGTTTGTGATGCCGATTGTAGAAGATGGCGAAAATGCTGAAAATCATTTCGACGAAGAGCCAGTCCTGATGCCACGGAACGATGAGCCTGTTTACGAACCAGTTGCCGAACTAGAAGAACAGACTGCCTTTGAACCCGAAGAACAGACTTTCGAAGAAACTGAATCAGAACCCATTGAGGAATTTGAGGAGGAATTTGAGGAAGAATTGGAAGAACCTGAAAAACAGGAAGAACCTGAAGAATTTGATGAACCGATGCCTTTCGTCAACGACTTTGAAAAGGATGATACCGAATATGAATTAGACACGCCTGAAACTTTAGTCGAGCATTTGCAACACGATGACAACACGCTGGCGGCAAAACTACAGCAAAAACCAATCAATGAGTTGAGAACGGCCATTGGAATCAACGATAAGTTCTTGTTTGTCAACGAGCTGTTTGGCGGCAGTATGGAAAAATACAACCGGTCAATCGAGAATTTGGACGACATGAAGACCCTGAACGGCACGTTGATTTACCTAAACGAACTGAAAGTCGAACTTCAGTGGAACAGCAGCAACGAAGCCTATCAGAAACTTTTAAGTCTGATTCACAGAAAGTTTGGCGATTAACGATTGCTTGCTGAGCCTGTCGAAGCAACATGAATTAAAATCTGAATTAAGTTGATGAGCGAATTTAGTTTACATATTGAAAACAAGACATCGAGGTCGCGAGAACACGAGACGTCTCGAAATCTCGCAGTCTCGCAGCCTCGAAATCCAAATTGAAGTTTAATTTTGAACAGTTACTTAAGTTATGTCGAGACTCTATTTGGTTCCCACGCCGATTGGCAATATGGAGGATATCACCTTGCGCGCCATTCGTGTGCTCAAGGAAGTTGATGTGATTCTTGCCGAGGACACGCGCACTTCGGGCAATCTGTTGCGCCATTTGGAAATCAGCAAACCGATGACAGCTTTTCATATCCGCAACGAACATCAGGTGGTGGAGCGCATCGCCGACCGCATTGAGGCAGGAGAGACGATGGCATTGGTTACCGATGCCGGCACGCCAGCCATTTCCGACCCAGGCTTTCTGCTTGTGCGTGAGTGCGTTAAGCGTAATATTGCCGTGGAATGTCTGCCAGGCGCAACGGCCTTTGTTCCGGCTTTGGTCAATTCGGGATTGCCTGCCGAAAAATTCATTTTCGAAGGTTTTCTGCCGCACAAAAAAGGCCGTCAGACCAAACTGAAAGCCATTGCGGAATATCCATACACGACGATTTTGTACGAATCGCCATTCCGATTGGTGAAGACCTTGCAGCAATTGGCTGAGGTTTGCGGTGCGGAAAGACACGTTTCCGTGGCCCGCGAACTGACGAAAATTTACGAGGAAAACGCCAGAGGCACCTTGGCCGAGGTCATCGAATATTTCGGCAAAAAGGAAGTGAAAGGCGAAATCGTCATCGTTTTGGAAGGCGCCGTTGACACAACAAATTCCGAAGAAAACGACGAAGACCTGTAGGAACGTTGCGTGCAATGTCTCCACGTCAAGAAAGTAAAAAGGCGACCCGAAAGGTCGCCTTTTCATATTTATATGTAAGTTATTGGTTTACAAATCAGAAAGCGTAAGAATAACGGAAGAATAAATCGGTGAAGTAACCCCAAGGTGCCCTGTCAGTATTGGTCTTGTCATACAAGTCGGTGACATTGAAACCGAATGTGAAATCAGAGTGTCCGACAATGAGGCCGCATCCTAAGCCTGTGAAAAGTCCTTGAGCTTGAAAATCAGTGTTGTAAGCATAACTATGGGCACTGCTGACGGGAATGGCATAGCCGATTCTTCCTTCGCAGTTTCTTGTTTCGAGGCCGATCTCACTTGCAACAGCAAGCGCCTCCTCCAGCGCCTGCTTGTAGAACTTGCCGAAGCAGCTGTGCGTCATGCCGAAGCCGTGGACGATCCCCTTGTCCTCCGACTTGATGGCATTGTACGCGGCGTAGACCGCGCACGGCGCGCAGGTCGTGTCCGCAAGCCCCACCGCCACGCGGATCGGATTGCGGATGCGCGAGGCGAAGTTCGCCCCGTCGTAGTACGGCGCGACCTTCTCCGCCGCCGCGCGATGCTCGGGCGTCTGCGACTCGACCGGACGCGGCCAGCCGCTCTGGCGTCCCTTCAGGTAGCCCATCGTGTCCGTGATCGCCGGCACGAAGAGCGCCGCGCGGGTGAAGGCTCGGTTGAGTCCCGTCAGGTAGAGGCCGAAGCCGCCGCCCTGCGACGTGCCCAGGTACCAGAAGCGGTCCCTGTCCACGTCCGGACGCGCCGCGACCCAGTCGACCGCGCGGTCGATGCCGAGGAGGACGGGATAGAAGAAGTACTCCTCGCGGCTGATGGCGAGCCCCGCCTCGCAGTAGCGGCTGCACCCGTACTTCGCGGCGCAGGCCTCGTTCATGTAGTCATAGGCCGCCTTGAGCCCGAGCGCCTGGAAGTCCCAGTGCGGCGCCCACGGATAGACGGAGAACATGACGCGGATGCGGTCCTTGTCGCCGCCCATGTCGTTCGTCCATCCGCCGAAGCCCGCCGCGGCGACCTGGAACTCGACCGGGAACGGCGCCTTCGCCTTGTCCGTCGGCACGCTCATGTAGCCGTACACGCGGCGGCCGAACGTCGCGAACGAGATGCGGTAGTAGTCGAACGCCGCCGTGCTGCGCTCGGCGACCTTCGTCATCTTCGCGTCGAGCGGAACCTGCTTCGCGAGCTTCGCCCGCGCGGCGCTCCAGAACGCGTCGAAGTCATCCGGCGACGGCGAACCCTTCTCGATCCGCTCCGGCTCGTATCCGACACCCCACACCTTCGACACGCCCGTGGCGTTCAGCGTCAGCCGCAGGAAGCCCGGCTCCGCGAGCTTCCCCTTCACCGTAAACGGATTCGTCGCGGCAAGATCGATGACTTCCTCATTGAGGGGTTTGCCGCCGTAATTGTCGACGACAACCCTGCATCTTCCACTTGTTGCCTTCACATCCGGCGCATTCGTCGCCGTAACCGTGAAAGCCGCCATTTCCCCTATCCGATACAACGCATCGGCACGATCCGTTTCAACCTGAAATCCAGCCAACGGTTCACCATGCGAGCGAACCCCGGTGAACGCAAAAGACGAGACCGCCAACGTCGCCTGCAGTAACGAAACACAAAACGGCATCTTTAGAGTCACCTAAAGTTCCTCCAGCGTAAACTCGTAAGACACAGTCCTATCAAATGCCAGCTTGGACTCCGGGCCCGGCACGGCATACCAGGCGCCGAACGAGAACCCGGCACCATAATGGCTGACGCCGAGCGTACAGTTCTCACCCGCCGTTGCGCGCAGGATCTCGTTCTCGCTGGCAAAGGTCAGCGTCCGGTAGTCCGTGCGATTGAGTCCCCAGACCTTCAGTTCCTTCGGATCGAGGAACCGGATCTTGTTCATCCGCTTGACGCCCTTCACATCAACCGTATCGAGCGCATAGCCGAGAAAGCGATTGAAATCCCCGCCCCATCCGCAGGCGAACTCGAAGCGCTGCCCGCAGAAGTACTGGTTCGTATTCGCGGGCGGTGTCACCGTGACGCGGACATGAAGCCGGTCCTTCTCGCGCGTCTTGTCTATCGTCACCATGCCGCAGGGCGAACCGCCCG
>CALGBV010000095.1 GCA_937884015.1 uncultured Bacteroidales bacterium | reverse complement strand
AATCCTCGCATTGCTCGGCAAGGAAGAAGCCTTGAAGCGCATTGATGCGGGAGTGAAGGTTTTGGGATAATAACAGCCAAAAGCAAAGAAAATGTCAAAGATAACGATAGAAGGAATGGAATTCTACGCCCATCATGGCTGCTTCGAGGAGGAGCGCAAGGTGGGCACTTGGTTTCAGGTCGATTTGGAGATGACGGTCGACACGGCAAATGCCGAAAAAAGCGACAATCTCGACGAAACGGTCAACTATGCCGAGGTGTATCTTACCGTGAAAAGGGAGATGAACATCCCGTCGAAACTGCTTGAAAATGTAGCTTATCGCATCAAGACGGCGGTTTTAAAAGAGTATCCTTCTGTCGAACAGGTGAGGGTGAAAGTCAGAAAACTCAACCCGCCTTTGGGTGGAAAAATGAAATCAGTATCAGTCGAAATATGAGTGAAAACATTGAGGACAGTGAAAAAACTGTTGAAACTGTAGAATCGGAAAAAACCGTAAAGAAACGTAAGCATACCGGTCGTAAGATTTTGCTTACCATTCTTGGAATTGTTGTAGGCTTGGTCGTAGCCGTGCTGTTGTTCGTCTCGCCCATCGCCAAATGGTATATCGAGAAGCACGACACGGAACTCATTGGCCGTGAGTTGACTATCGACCGATTGCGCATCAATCTGTTGGCGGGAAGTGTCAATCTGGGTGGCGTCACTTTGTATGAAGATGATGCCAAGACATCTTTCGTCAGTTTTGATAATTTCAAGACCGACATCAAAATGCGCGACTTGCTTGACAATCGTCTGTGGGTTAATTATCTGAATCTTGAAGGTCTGAATGTCAACGTGATTCAAAACGATTCCATCTTCAATTTCACTTCCTTAATCAATCACTTCGCTTCCGACGAGCCAAAGGAAGAAAAAGAAAGTTCTTCCAATTTCGGCTTGATTTTCAATGACATCAACCTTTCGAAAAGCATTATTCGTTACAACGATGTGCAGCTTGGCAGCGATATCGCCTTGCGCAACATTGCCCTGAACATTCCTTACATTGATTTGACAACGCTCAATTCCAATGTCGGACTCGATTTGAACCTGCCTGATGGCGGCAAAATGCACACGCAGGTTAAGTTGTCGGAAAACGCTGAAAGTTATAAACTTAACTTGAAAATCAGCGACCTTAACATTCCAATTTTTGAACCTTATCTGAAAAACGAAATGGCTCTGGATTCCATCAAGGGTAAAGCCTCGCTTGACTTGAATGCTGAGGGTCTGACCGACCATATTCTGGAATTCGACCTGAATGGTTTCGTCAGATTGTGGGACATTTCCGCACAGGATTTATATGGTCATCAGTTGGGTGTGATTGACACTATCGATGTGGATGTCAGACATTTCAGCGCCTTCGACAAGGAGCTGGAACTGAACCGTCTCGCATTGCATGGCATTCGTACCCAATACATCATTGACCAGAATGGCCATACCATTTTCGACAACCTTACGATGGAATCGACCGAAGAGTTTGTCGACACTTTGGTTGAGCAAATTACAACCGATACGGTCTTCCTTGATCAAGCGACTTTGGAAGACAAAACGCCTTACCGCATCATCGTCGATGATTTGCAACTGGCTGACATTGACCTTGTTTACGAAGACAACACTTTGCCAGAACCTTTCCATTACGAAGTGGAAGACCTTTATGTCAAATCGCGAGATTTCAATATGGATGGCTTTAACTCCATGTTGCTCAGCGCGAAACTGAACAAACTCGGTGAACTGAAAGCCTTCTGGAAAGGCAATGTCCGCAGCCTCAACGACCATAACTTGACTTTGACTTTGCGCAACTTGAAACTCAACGATTTTTCACCATACTGCATCAAGATGTTAGGTTTCCCGCTTGAAAACGGCACTTTAGCCTTTGAAAGCCAGAATGTTATTGAAGGCGGCGAACTGAAAGGCATCAACAAGTTGCAATTGGCTGATCCTGTGGTCGGTGACCGTATTAAGGATTATGAGCCGGAAATGAAGAAGATACCGTTGAAGTTAGGTATTTATTGTCTTACCGACAAAGACCATAAAGTTGAATTGGAACTGCCGGTTTCGGGCAACATCAACGATCCTGAATTTTCTTATAAGAAGGCTATTTTCCAGGTTCTTGGCAGTCTGATGCTGAAAGTTGTAGCGGCTCCATTCTCTTTCCTTTCGAAAGATGATGACAAGTTCTTTATGCCTATCGATTTGACTGCCAGTGATTTCGCTGCTGCCGATTATTCGCAATTGGATGAAGTGGCTTCCACTTTGCTTTCACATTCTGAGATGAAAGTCAATTTTGAGTTGCAAGAAAACTACGAAAAGGCAATCAAACTGCTTTCGGTGGCACAGCTGAAACGCGATTTCTACCTCTCGCAACATCCCGAACAAAGTGCAAAGTTCATTGATTTACCGACCAATACCGACATCAAGAATATCAGCGATAAAGATGATAACTTGCTTGCTTTTGCTGCTCAGTTTAACGATGGCAATAAGGTGAAATCCCACGATTTGGATAAAGTCGCCGTGAAACATTATGAAGAGAGTTCCGCACAGTTGCTGAACGGCATTATGGACAAGCGCAATGCCCTTTTGATCAAGTATTTGAATCAGACAAAAGGTGTTCCGATGGAACAAATCAATGTGTTCACCGCCGATTTGGCCACCTTGAAAATGCATAGGAAAGATTCCCGTTACTTAGTGACCGTTGAAGGCACTGAAACGGAAAATGAATTCGAACTTGTGACAGATACTATCGAATGATGACGGATTGCGTTGCTGTTTGACCGTTTTTCAACTGAACAGCAAACAGATACAATCCTGATTTAAAACCATTCACATCCATTGCGAAATCATCGGATGATGCTGGGCAGGAAACGATTTTCTGCCCCATCATGTCGTAAACTGTAACGTTTTGCAATCCTTCCGCCTTGATATTAATCCTGTCGGATGCAGGGTTTGGAAACACAGTGATTTCTTGCGCCATGGTTTCTTCAACCGCCGCATTGTTGATGCCCGCCAAGGTTGCCACGGCACCCAAATTCAGTTCGGCAAAGCGTTTGGATTGTTCCATATTATTGACACTCACGCCCATGACATCCAATCTTGAATGAATGAAAGGTGAGGAGGCATGAACATCTTCGAAGGGATGCAAAGCCGGATAGCCATTACGATTGAATGAGGAATAGTCGCTGTCGCCGCCCTCAAGCCAAGCCTGCCGAATGGGCATTTCGGGATAATAGGCATGGCAAAAACCATAGAAATAATCGGCAAAAGTGGAATCTTGCGTGGTGTACATCAGATGCACGTGAATGTCGGAACCTTCCTCCAAATAGCCGTTCATGTCCATATTGAAATAACCCACAATGTCCATTCTTTGCTCAGCGCAATCCTTGGCGAAAGCGGCACTGCCAAGCAGACCACATTCCTCGGCACACCAGGAGCAATACAGAATGGAGCGGTCGAAGGAACAACGGCTTAGGATTTTCGCCGTTTCCAAAATGCCTGCGCAGCCCGTGGCGTTGTCATCTGCGCCCGGCGCATAAATGGTATCGGGGTCGTAGCCGTCCCAGTTGTAGGAATCGTAGTGCGCGCCACACACCACAAACTCATTAGGATATTTCGTGCCCCACTGAATGCCGATGATGTTGTCGCCCGTTTCAGTAATACTTAGGTTTTGCAACTTGAAATCGTGCCTGTAAACCGAATCGAGGCCAATCGACTGATAAGTGTCGAAAAGCCAATCCTGCACTTCGTAAATCATTTGGCTGTCGTAACGCCTTGTGTGATAAGATGATAAATGTTCTATTGTGGCTGTGAGGCTGTCGATGGAAACCTTATCCATCAAAGCGCGGATTTGCGGATTTTCCTCCGTCACCGCCGGATAGGTGTGTTCATAAATATGAGGTGCCTGCGCAAAGGCAAATAGTCCGTTGATTATCAGAATTGTAGAGAATAGTATTTTTTTCATTGCAGAATAATTTGATGCACAAAAATAGGAAAATTTGAAAAAAATTAATCATTCTTTTGCTGTTTCCTATGTTCTACAGAAATATCAAATCCCCATATTTATTCGCCAAAATCGGAAAGAATCCCCAAATTTAACGGATTTTCTTCCATCATCGTCCGATAAGTGTGCCCAAAGATTTTTCCATTTGCATTGTTTTTTACTATTTTTGCAAAGTCAAACGAAAAAATGATGGAACAGTTTATCGAAATACCAAGAATGCAGATTGTGATGGCTTTTGTGGCTACTTGCATCGAAGCTACCGCAAGACTGCTAAACACTTCATATAAAGAAATTTACTATCGGATGAATTGTGTGGGATTAATCGAAAACTATATTGTTCCGCATTACGAAACACTTCATAGCGAAAGCAGGGAAAACATTGCGCAAGGCATTGCTGAATGTCTGAAAAACTGGGAGGAAAAATCATGAGCAATTTCATTGTTTATCACGGAGGAACGGAAGAGGTTAAGACTCCAATTTGCAAATTTGGCAGACCCAATTTGGATTTCGGCCAAGGTTTTTATGTTACAGAACTTCGCAATCAGGCAGTTTCGTGGGCCTTGCAAATGGCCGACCGACGTAAGCAGCCACCCGTTCTGAATGTGTATTTTCTTGATAGAGATGCTGTTTTATCAGAATTTCGTTGTAAGATATTCCATGCGTATGATGAAGATTGGCTTGGTTTTATTGTGGCAAGCCGAAAAGGAGAAAATGTTGCGGCAAAATACGATTACATTGAAGGCGGCGTTGCCAACGATCGCGTGGTTGATACCGTGAACCTGTACATGGCCGGACTGATGGATTTAAATACGGCCTTGGCGCGCTTGTCGGAACATCAGCCCAATAACCAAATGTGTTTGTTGAATCAAACGATTGTTGATAAATATTTGATATTCAATGGAACAGAAACAATTTGAGGATTCTGCTAAATCTCAGATAATTCAGGAAATTATCATTAGCAATCGCATTGGCGCCATTTCGATGGAATTGGCCAAACGGCTGGGTATTGAGCCTGTAAAAGCATTAAAACTGTTTTACGAGAGCAAAACCTGTGCAGATTTGCACGACAAGTCAACAGGCTTGTATCTCTATGGCGACCTCTATGTTGCCGATGAATTTATGCGTGAAATGGAATATTGCCAATAATTCCATTTTAGGATTTGGACAACACAAATCACATCATTACAACCCCTTCACATGCGGTTTTCCAGCCACGAAATCTTTCAGATAAAATGGCTCGAAATACGCCACATCGACAAATTGGTTTTTCTGTAAAGCCTTGTCAACCAAAGGAGCCATGTAGGCTGCCGAAGGCGTGAAACCATTGACAATCTGCACTTTTTCGTTACCGCCAAACACTTTTTCAAGTTTCGGAGCACCATCGCCGAAAAGCCAGATACGATGGTCGCTGAGCAAATCTTCAAAACTGCTTTCATCAATAATGAGGGCTGCCGTGTCTTGAATCTTATTCAGGTTGGCATCGAAAATGGAGGCGTAGACTTCCATGCGTCGGGCATCGATCATGGGAATCAGCAAGTCGTTGGGTTGCAGACGGTCGGCCAGTTGCTGGTGCATCCCGTAAGCCATGGCTTGCAAAGTGTCGACCGCCATCAGTTTGCGGTCGGCGGCATAGCAAACGCCCTTGGCGGTGCTCACGCCGATGCGCAAGCCCGTGTAGGAACCCGGTCCCATGCTCACGGCCACGGCATCAAGCTGGTCGTAACCAACGCCGACTTCGTCGAGAACTTCCTTGATGAATATCGTAATCTTTTCAGAATGTGCATTTTGACCCGTACATTCGCGCTGAGCCAAAGTCTTGTTGCCATCGTTGAGTGCCACCGAACAAACGGGTGTGGCGGTTTCCAAACAGAGTATCATGATGATGAAATTTGCCGCAAAGGTACGGTTTTGGTAGAAATTTGTGTCTTTTTTGAAAAAATAAACGTTTTGCAAGTATAATTAATTCTCATAATTTCCTATTTTTGTGGCGTATATACAAAATCCACTCGGATTAAGGCTTTCTAACAGTTTTTTAGAGGTTCCTTGCAACTTTGCAATGGGACTTAGAAGGCGAAGCATTATTATGTCGAAAACCAACGATTTACTTATTTCAGACGCCACACGGCGCAATTGGGACAAACTGAAAGGTTCTAAAAACGAGCGACTTACACGACGTGCAAACAAAAGCCGCTCGCAGAAAACCATTACGCCCGAAGGCTATGTCACGGCGCGTAGTTTGCCGCGTTTTGTCGAGCAGTTGAAGGAAAACGATTACCCGATGAAGGACTTGATTTTCAGCCTATGTGTTGCAAAAATCGAGCAGAACAAGGTTTGCCCCGAAAACAAAAACCGTTTTTTAGAGGAATATTCTGATTGTCAGAAGATTGATGTCAACATTCCGCGACAGATTTTGAAAAACCGTCAGGACGATTGGATTGGCTTTGTTTATCAGTCGCTTACGGCTGAAGGTCAGCGCATTCTCACAGGTTTGTATTACACCAATCCGATGATTGTCAGCAAGATGCTTTCCAATCTCTATCTCGACCACAAGTCCATTTTCCTTGACCCTTGCTGCGGCAGCGGTATCTTCCTGATGATGCTCGAAAACGCCAAGCCCGAACAGCTTTTCGGCTTCGACAATGACCCGATTGCCATCATGATTGCCAAGGCGAACTTAATGTCGAAATTTGAGGATTCAACACTTTATCCGCAAGTCTATCTGCTTGATTTTTTGAAATATGCACAGACGGCATTGGGCAATCAGAAATTTGATTTCATCGTCACGAATCCGCCTTGGGGCATCGACCGTCATCATAATAACGAGGAGCGTGCCTCAACGTTTTTCAGCCATTCGCTGCCTTTGCTCAAGGAAACAGGCATTATGAAATTTCTTTTGCCGACTTCGTTGCTGAAAATCAAACGCCACGCTGACTTCCGTCAGTTTGTAATGGAAAACGCTTGTGTGGAGGATTTACAGTTGTTCGATGACCGTTTCAAAGGCGTCTTTACCGATTTTGTGAGTCTTTCCGTCAGCTCGAAAGCCATTGGAAAACAGCACAAAATGGAATGTGCATTGCCGATATTGACGCAACACGAAAAGGAGATTTTGGCAAAAATGGACAACTTCCGCAACGATGATTTGTCGCACAGCCAGTTTGCTTTGGGCATCATTACAGGTAACAACGAGCAGAAACTTAAAGACAAGAAAAGCAAGGGTTTAGAACCGATTTATACAGGCAAGAACATTCGGAAATATAAGCTTTTGCCTGCCGAAAAATACATTAAGTTCGACCGTGCTGGTTTTCAGCAATGCGCCAAGGAAGAATTTTACCGCGCACCTGAAAAGCTTGTCTACAAGTTCATTTCGAGTCATCTTTGCTTCATTTACGACAACGAGCAGCGTTTATTCCTGAATAGTGCAAACATTCTCATTCCGGAAGTTAAAGGCATGAGTATCAAAACGGTATTGGCATTTTTAAATTCAGAGCTTTTCAATTTCTATTACACGAAACGTTACGATGATGTCAAGATTCTGAAAAGCAACCTGATGAGCTTGCCTTTCCCGAAAATCACGGCTGAGCAAGACCAAGCATTAAGTGCGATGGTTGACAAGGTGTTGGCTGGCGATGAACAATACATCTCGGCTATCGACGAATTTATTTACAATTTGTATCAAATCAAGTTATGAAAATATTAGTTACCGGAGGCGCCGGATTCATTGGCACGCATACGTTAATAGAGTTGCATCATGCTGGACATGAGACGGTTGTCGTTGACAATCTTTGCAATTCAAACAGAAAATCATTGGCGCGCGTAGCGCAAATCATAGGCAAGGAAATTCCATTTTATGAAGTCGACATCCGCGACAGGGAAGGCCTCAATAAGGTGATGGAAGCCCATCAATTCGATGCTTGCATTCATTTTGCCGGATTGAAAGCCGTCGGTGAATCGGTTGAAAAACCTTTGGAATATTACGAAAACAACATTTCCGGCACTTTGACGCTTTTGGATGTGATGCGCAGACACAATTGCAAGAACATTATATTTTCATCATCTGCAACGGTTTACGGCGACCCAGCCATCATCCCGATTACGGAAGAATGTCCCAAAGGCCATTGCACGAACCCTTACGGACAGACGAAAAGCATGTTGGAGGAAATCATGATGGACATGCAGAGGGCCGACAAGGAATGGAACGTGGTTTTGCTGCGCTATTTCAATCCTATCGGTGCGCATCCGAGCGGCTTGATTGGTGAAAATCCAAACGGCATTCCGAACAATCTGATGCCATACGTCACGCAGGTAGCCGTCGGAAAACGCGCCGAATTGGGCGTTTTCGGCAACGATTACGACACGCCAGATGGCACGGGTGTGCGCGATTACATTCACGTTGTTGATTTGGCAAAAGGCCATGTGGCAGCTTTGCAAGCCATTGAAAAGAATTGTGGCTTAGGTATTTACAATCTTGGAACGGGTCACGGTTATTCGGTTCTCGATTTGGTGAAGGCTTTCATTCGCGTCAATGGTGTCGACATTCCTTACAGCATCAAGCCGCGCCGCGCGGGCGACATTGCGACTTGCTATTCCAATCCGGCCAAAGCCGAAAAGGAATTGGGCTGGAAAGCGCAGTTCGGCCTTGAGGAAATGTGCCGCGACGCTTGGAACTGGCAGAAAAACAATCCGGAAGGGTATTAAATAGAAAATCAAAATATTACAATATGAAAGGCATCGTTCTCGCCGGCGGATCCGGCACAAGACTTTACCCTATCACAAAGGGCGTGAGCAAGCAAATGCTCCCAATCTACGACAAACCGATGGTTTATTATCCGATTTCAGCCTTGATGTTGGCTGGAATCCGTGATATTCTCATCATATCGACGCCTATGGATTTACCAGGTTTCAAGCGTCTGCTTGGCGACGGCTCCGACTATGGCGTTCACTTCGAGTATGCCGAACAGCCTTCGCCTGATGGTTTGGCGCAGGCATTCATCATCGGTGAAAAATTCATCGGCGACGATTGCGCATGCTTGGTTTTGGGCGATAACATCTTTTACGGCAATGGTTTCACGACACTTCTGAAAGAAGCTGTCCGCACTGCCGAAGAAGACAAGAAAGCTACCGTTTTCGGCTATTGGGTTGCCGATCCGGAACGTTACGGTGTGGCCGAATTCGATAAGGAAGGCAACTGCATTTCGATTGAAGAAAAGCCAAAGCAACCGAAGAGCAATTATGCCGTGGTGGGATTGTATTTCTATCCAAACAAAGTTGTCGGTGTGGCAAAGACTATCAAGCCTTCGGCACGTGGCGAATTGGAAATCACAACAGTCAACCAGCGCTTTTTGGAAGATGGCGAACTGAAGGTCCAGACTTTGGGCCGCGGCTTCGCTTGGCTTGATACGGGAACGCACGATTCGCTGAGCGAGGCTTCCACTTTCGTCGAAGTCATTGAAAAGCGTACGGGCCTGAAAGTCGGCTGTTTGTAAG
>CALGBV010000094.1 GCA_937884015.1 uncultured Bacteroidales bacterium | reverse complement strand
AACTAAATGATGTCACGCCGCAGGTTGCGCCGCAGGTTGCGGCATCGCCTACCTGATGGGTGCCGACCTTGAGACCATCGACCACACCTTGGAGAATGCCGTGGGCATGGCCGCCGGCATCGTTTGCGACGGCGCCAAGCCATCGTGCGCAGGCAAAATCGCCATGGCTGTCGACGCAGGCATACTCGGCTACGAGATGAGCAAGACCCACAACCAGCTTCTCGGCGGCGACGGCATCGTCGGCAACGACGTGGAAGAGACCATCCAGCACATCGGACGCCTCGGCCGCAACGGCATGAAGGAAACCGATGCCGAGATTCTGAGAATCATGGTGGAATAATGTCACAACTCACTGAAAACGAAATCATTTCGCGCGCAGAAAAAGCCAAGTCTTTTTTCACGCAAGGTTATAACTGTGCACAGTCGGTCTATATGGCATACGCCGACCTCTTCGGCATGGATGTCACCCAAGCCGCAGTCATTGCAGCGCCATTGGGCGGCGGAATGGGGCGTTTGCGCGAAGTATGCGGCGCCTGCAGTGCGAGTTTCCTCATCGCAGGATTGGCCGTCCCATGCGACGACCCTAATGACGCCGACGCCAAGAAAGCGTGTTATGCCATGGTGCAGCGTCTCGCCGAGAGGTTCCGGGAAGAGAACGGGAGCATCATCTGCCGCGAATTGCTTGGATTGGGCGAGAAGAAAGAAAGCCCTGCCCCATCGCCCCGCACGCCGGAATATTACAGGAAACGCCCTTGCGCAGAACTGGTCTATCACGCTGCGCTGAATGTAGGGAAAGAGATTATTGCAGTCCGCTAATTTAGCGGACTGCTAATGTAATTGCCCCAAATTGCATTCAACGGTCCTTAGAATACCAAAATTTCTTGCGTCAATCGTTTTTTCTACTTAATTTTGCCCAAAATTAATTATCATTTATATGAAAAAAGGCCTGTTTTTCATTTTCGCCATCCTTATCGGTCTATCGGGGTGGGCACAAAGCAACACCAAACTATCTCCTGAACTTCAGAAAGAGCTCAACGACCGGACCTCTAACACCGAGCAATTCCGAGTGCTCATCACTATGGCGGATGAGTATAACCAAGCACAAATGACCCGTCAAATCCAGTACATGGAGAAAAACGAGCGCCGTGCTTTTGTGGTCAACGAACTGCAGCAGTTTTCGAGGGCAAGCCAAAGCAACATAATGCAGGTGCTTGAAGAAGGCGCAAGCCACGGATTGGTAAGAGAACTCACTTCGTTTTGGATCAGCAACAGCATTGGCTGCACGATGACACGCGACATGCTCAACAGCATCTCGCAACGCAACGACATTCTCATCATCGAGTCCGACGAATACCGCAACATGTTGCCTGAAGGCGAGACATCCACACGGGTCCAAAACAGCATTTCCAATTCCGGGTCCAACAGCACAGCCACTAACAGAGGACTCGCATGGCACATCACCCAAGTCAACGCCGACGATGTTTGGAACTACAACGGCGCCAGCGGCTACAACGGCAACGGCATCATCGTAGCCATTGTGGACACAGGGGTCAACTACAACCACAACGACATCAAGAACAACATGTGGACCAACGCGCAAGGTTACCATGGTTATGACTACGTAAACAGTGACAACGACCCCATGGACGACAACGGACATGGTTCGCATTGCGCAGGCATTGTTGCCGGCACAGGTGCCAGCGGCACTCAAACCGGCATGGCACCAGGCGCAAAAATCATGGCTCTGAAAGTCTTAGGAGCCAATGGTTCCGGGTCAAATGCTAACATTATGAGCGCCATGCAATATGCAATCAACAACCACGCCGACATCATCAGCATGTCGTTGGGAGCCTCAGGGGATACCGGCAACGCTTCTGAACGGCAACTTTTCGTCAACATGCTCAACACCGGCATAATTGCAACTTTGGCAGCAGGCAACGATGGCGAGAACTATTCGAGTGCCAACCCTAATGACGATGGCTATTACTATTCCATCCCTAGAAACGTTGGTTCACCCGGCAATTGTCCTCCACCTTGGCACAATCCCGATCAGACACTGAATGGCGGAACATCAGCCGCAGTCTGCGTAGGTTCAACGAACCGCAACGACCGAAAGAGCACCTTCTCCTCCATTGGCCCTGTCACATGGAGCGGCATTTCAGGATATAACGACTACCCGTACACTGCTGGCAGCAGCACCAACATCGGCTTGATTCGTCCCGACATCGCCGTGCCTGGTTCCGACATTACCTCTCTTGACTATAGCGGGACAAACGGTTATACCGAAATGTGCGGCACCTCCATGGCCACTCCAGGTTGCGCAGGCATCTTTGCCCTCATGCTAAGTGCCAACCCGGACCTGACACCCGAACAACTTGACGAGATCATTGAAACCACAGCCATTCCTTCCGACTTCCAAGTCAAAAAGAACAACAATACAGGTGCGGGTCGCGCCGATGCCTTGGCCGCCATTGACGCCATTTTCACCACGGCCACCAAGCCGACGAACCTGAACCTCACCACCTGTGGCGGTAACGTCATCCTTACTTGGAACGCCTCCACGGCTCCTGCAGGCTATTGCATCTATCGCGACAACGTGCAAGTAGCCTCTAACGTTAGCGGCACCACCTATACCGATGAGAACGTGGGCGTTGGGAAGCACATCTACTATGTAAGGGCCAACGACGGCAGCAACCGTCAATCGGTTCACTCAAATTGTGCGGTATGTCTCATAGAACCTTACGCCAGTGTGCCTCAGAATCTGACCGGCACCTTGAGCAACACCAGCATCGACCTGAATTGGCAAGCCTCAACGGCAAGCAATTATCCGTCACAAAGCACAACGCTTAGCTTCGTCAGTTCAGTCGAATCAGCGTTCGGTTATTCTGGAGGCATAAGATACCTGACCGAGGAATTAGGCCAATACAAAGGCATGTCCATCGACAAGATTTCTTTCTACGCCTATTCCACAAGGGTTCAGCACACGCTTCGCATTTATCGTGGAACGACTTACGGCAACACTACAGGCACACCCGTCGTCACCAAGACCTTCACTCCTTCCGCCCAAGGATGGATGGACATCACGCTTGACACACCTTACGCTTTGGACGATGTGTCGCAAGACTTATGGGTCACCGTGAGTGCAAGCTCAGGATACCCCGCAACCCTTGGCTCATACGACGGGCCTTCTTCGGAATGTTGCTATCTCGCCTTTAACTCAAACGCCAACAATTTCGTCTGGTCTCACCTCCCCGACTTTGGCGCCGATTACAACTATGCCCTTTGCATCAAGACACACCTCACGCGCACCACGACCTATACACCTTCTTATAATATATACCGCAATCGTTGGTTGGGCGCTTATTATCAATCACACGGCTTT
>CALGBV010000093.1 GCA_937884015.1 uncultured Bacteroidales bacterium | reverse complement strand
TCTTTTTCAGACGAAAATAGTTACCCACATCGCTGCCCCATTCGTAAATCTTTCCCACCACATTGTTGGTCGTGTTCATCACAGCCTGCTTGTGATAGTTCTGACTTCGCGAAAGCATCAAAATACAAATCACTTCGAGAACTATGAAAAGAATGACGAAGTGATTTTTCTGTATGAACCGAATCAGATTCCACATACCTTATTTAATAAGGAATGTAAAGCGGTCGAAGTTCTTCAAAGCGATGCCCGTACCGCGAGCCACGGCGCGAAGCGGGTCTTCGGCAACGTGGATAGGCAGTTTTGTCTTGGCATTGAGACGCTGATCCAAACCACGGAGCAAAGCACCGCCACCTGTCAGATAAATGCCCGTGCGGTAAATATCAGCCGAAAGTTCAGGCGGAGTCTGTTCCAAAGCATTCAGAACAGCGGTTTCAATCTTCATGATGCTCTTGTCAAGGCAATGGGCGATTTCCGAATAGTTGACCTTGATTTCCTTAGGAATACCTGTCAGCATATCACGGCCCTGAACGGCGTAATCCTCTGGCGGATTGTCCAATTGCGGAACGGCTGCGCCGACTTCAATCTTGATGCGCTCAGCCGAACGTTCACCAACGATAATGTTGTGCTGTTTACGCATATATTCCTCAATATCAGCCGTAAAGTCATCACCTGCAATACGGATTGACTTGTTGTTGACGATACCGCCCAAAGCGATGACGGCAATTTCGGAAGTACCGCCACCTATGTCAACAATCATGTTACCGGCGGGTTCAAGCACATCGATGCCGATACCGATGGCAGCAGCCATAGGCTCGTGAATCAGACGCACTTCCTTTGCGCCAGCCTGTTCAGCCGAATCCTTAACGGCGCGTTCCTCCACTTCGGTAATGCCCGAAGGAATGCAGATGACCATTTTCAGTGAAGGCGGAAACAGCGTATTCTTGAAATTAATCATCTTGATCATTTCGCGCATCATGTATTCAGCGGCCTGAAAATCAGCGATAACGCCGTCACGAAGCGGACGGATGGTCTTGATGTTTTCGTGTGTCTTTCCGTGCATCATCATAGCGCGTTTGCCAACGGCTATGATTTTTTTCGTGTCACGTTGCAAGGCTACGATGGAAGGTTCGTCAACCACAACCTTATCGTTATAGATAATGATCGTGTTGGCCGTACCCAAGTCGATAGCGATTTCTTTATTTAGGAATGAAAAAGCTCCCATTTTATCAATTATTTAATATTCAATGATTTAAAGATTCAAAATTTAATGTTTGACTTTTTTGACTTTTAGACTCTTTGACGGCCTTTTTTTAGGCTGTCATTCTCGCCGTCCTCCTCGCGAAGGCGGGGACGGGAATCTCATTTTTGACTTTTAGATAACCGAAAACCAATTACAATTAATGACGGAAGTGACGATAACCGGTAAACACCATGCTGATGCCGTTTTCGTTGCAGCAATCGATGGATTCCTGGTCGCGGACCGAACCGCCAGGCTGAACGATAGCCGTAATGCCAGCTTTGTGAGCCAGTTCCACACAATCCTTGAATGGGAAGAAAGCATCGGAAGCCAAAACTGCGCCGTTCAAATCAAAATTGAATGACTTTGCCTTTTCGATGGCTTGCTTCAGTGCATCTATGCGCGATGTCTGGCCGATTCCTGAAGCGCACAATTGCTTGCCCTTGGCAAGGACAATGGCGTTTGAGCGGCTGTGTTTCACAATCTTATTGGCAAAAATCATGTCTTCGATTTCGGCAGCAGTCGGGGCCTTTGTCGTGATGACCTTGAAATCGTCGGCAGTTTCAGTATGCAGGTCGCGGTCCTGAACCAGATAGCCATTCAAGGCCGTCTTCACGACTTTAGCCTTGTATTGGTCGGCTTTCAATTTCAGAATGACCCTGTTTTTCTTCGAGAAGAGAATGTCAAGGACACCTTCTTCATATTCAGGAGCCACGATGACCTCAATGAACAGCTTGTTGATGTCTTGCGCAGCATCCAAATCGATTGGACGGTTACAAACCAACACACCGCCGTAAGCCGAAACCGGGTCGCCGGCCAAAGCATCCAGGTAGGCCTCCTTGACCGTTGGGCGGCAAGCCGTTCCGCAAGGATTGTTATGCTTGAGGATGGCAAAAGTCGGTTCATCAAATTCGCGGATGAGGTTCAAGCCGGCATCAAGGTCGAGCAGATTGTTGTATGACAGTTCCTTGCCGTGCAGTTTTTCAAACATGCCGTTGATGTCGCCATAGAAAGTGCCTTTCTGATGCGGGTTTTCGCCGTAGCGCAATGGCGTTCCTTCTTCTTCACAAACCCTCAGTTGCTGCTTTTCGTCATCCTTGGCAAACCAATTGTAAATGGCGCTGTCGTAGTGCGAACTCACGCCAAAAGCGTAGGTTGCAAAACGGCGGCGGTCTTCAAGTGATGTTTCTCCGTTCTGGTTTTCAAGCAGTTGAATCAATTCGCCATAGTATTTTCTTGAAGGCACGATGACCACATCGTTGAAATTCTTTGCGCCGGCGCGAATCAGCGAAATGCCGCCGATGTCGATTTTTTCGATGATTCGGCTGTGGTCGTCGGTGGTGGCGACGGTTTCCTCGAAAGGATAGAGGTCAACAATGACGAGGTCAAAAGCCGGAATTTCGTAATCCTGCATCTCCTTTTGGTCGGATTCCAACTGGGTGCGTCCCAAAATACCGCCAAACACTTTGGGGTGTAAAGTCTTCACGCGACCGCCCAAAATGGATGGGTAACCCGTGAGCGATTCGACGGTTTTCACCGAGTCGTCGATGCGTTTTATATAATCGTAAGTGCCTCCCGTGGAGTAAATCTGCACTCCGTTTTGTTTCAACAAGCTGACGATGGTATCGATGCCATCTTTGTAAAATACTGATATTAAAGCAGTTCTAATTTTCTTCAAGGTACAAAATTTTAATGAGAATAATTATGCAAGATTATTAAAAATATGGCAATTGCGCAATGGCATTTTGCATTTTTTTTAAACAAAAATATCAACAGCCTGATTTTGTTTGAAATGGAAGAGAAAATGGCAGTTTTTTAGACGTTATGTAGAAAAACAAAATATTTCAATTTTTATTTCATTAAAAATCAACATTTTAAAGATAAAAATCATTCTAAAATAAAAATCATACTTGGAGCAAAGGAAATTCTTCTTATTTTTACAAATTCAAAATTATGCGATGGAAACAAAGTGGATTTTAAATAAACAGGTTGATGCTCAGCAAGTTGCTGAAATCATGAAGGTTCTCAATGTTGATGAGAACCTTGCCACTTTGCTTGTCCAGCGTGGAATTACCAACTACGAAGAGTCGAAAGTCTTTTTCCGCCCTTCACTGTCGCAACTGCACGATCCATTCCTGATGACGGATATGGACAAAGCCGTTGAGCGTGTGCTTCGCGCTATTAATAATGGTGAAAAGGTTTTGGTTTACGGTGACTATGATGTTGACGGAACTACCGCTGTAGCAGTAGTTTACACTTACCTCAAGCCATTTTTCAAGAAGAAAAAGATAGAATTTTACATTCCCGACCGTTACGACGAAGGTTACGGCATTTCGCACAAAGGCATTGATTATGCCGCCGACAATGGTTTCAAGCTGGTCATTGCCCTCGACTGCGGCATCAAGGCCGTTGAGCGTGTGGAATATGCCAACGAGCGCGGTGTTGATTTCATCATTTGCGACCATCACCGTGCTGGTGATGTCATTCCGAATGCCGTTGCTGTGCTCGACCCGAAACGTCCTGACTGTCAATATCCTTATAACGAACTTTCGGGCTGCGGCGTCGGTTTCAAGCTGATTACAGCTTTGGCCATGCGTGGTTTGGGCACCATGGAACAGGTCTACGAATTGCTCGATTTGCTCGCTGTCAGCATTGCTGCTGATATTGTCCCGATTACGGGCGAAAACCGTGTTTTGGCCTATTTCGGTCTGAAACAATTGAACAAGCATCCGCGTCCGGGCATTGAAGCCATCTTGCAACATGCCAACATTCGTCGCCGCGATGATGATGCCGAAAACATTGAAGACGAAAATGTCTTGACAAGAGAACTGACAATCAGCGATTTGGTGTTCCTTATCGGGCCTCGTATCAATGCGGCTGGACGTATAGACAAGGCTTCCGATTCCGTCCGTCTGCTCATTGCCGACAAACAGGAACACGCCGAAAAACTGGCGGCTTCCATCAACGATTTGAACGACATGCGCCGCGAGTTCGACAACAACATCACGAAAGAGGCTCTCGACATGATTGCCGCTGATGAGCAACTTCACAATGCGGCAAGCACGGTCGTTTTCAATGAAAACTGGCATAAAGGTGTCATCGGGATTGTGGCTTCGCGCCTTACCGATTATTATTACCGCCCGACCATCGTCTTGACAAAAGCCGGCGACTTGGTGACAGGTTCGGCCCGTTCCATCAAGAATTTCGACATATACGATGCCATCGACAACTGCGCCGATTTGCTGGAGCATTTCGGTGGTCACAAATATGCTGCAGGACTTTCCATGCGGCCCGAAAACCTGGCCGAATTCCAACGCCGTTTTGAAAAATATGTGCAAGAGAATCTCACTGCCGAAGATTCAGTTCCAGAAATTGAAGTCGATCTGAAAATCAATTTCAGCGACATCACGGCCAAATTCATGCGCATCCTAAACCAGTTTGCACCATTCGGGCCTGGCAACCTCGCCCCGATTTTCTGGACCGACAATGTCTACGATACTGGCGCATCGCGTCCCGTCGGCGGTCATCGTCACCTGAAACTGAGTTTGGCTCAGGAAGGCGATAAGGAATTGGGAATCAGTCCGTTCTCTGGCATTGCTTTCTCGAAAGGCGACCTTTACGACCGCATTCACAGCGGCGAACCATTCAGCATTTGCTATCACCTTGAATACAACACCTGGCAAGGCAAAACCACGTTGCAACTGAATGTAAAGGACATCAAGTTCAACGAAGAACTGTAAACGAAAAATGCAGAAACTCACGGCGTGAATTTCTGCATTTCCCTAATGTTTTCTCTTTTCTGTCAGCAAAGTGTCATTCCTGTTTTTGTTCGGCAGATTTTTCCACATCTTCTTCCACAACTTTGGCAATAAGCGTTGCATTATGTTTGCGGACGGCAAAGCCAAACATCATCATGATGACGCCAAAAAACATGGCGATAATACCAGAAATGATGACGAAAACCTTAGCCGATTCGAATGGATTAATCATGAGCAAAACGCCAAACAAAAGGCTCAAGATGGCACTAATGATATAGAAACCTCTGTTTACCAAGTCTTTGATGCTGAAAATGACGATGAGCATGAAAAGACCGATAATAGCCGACCATAGACCGATGGCGAAAATAATCAAATTAATGGTTGCCGCCGACCAGAAAAAGGCTACGATGCCAAGGACAATCATCACGATTGATTCAAAGAGCAGCATGCCCCAAGGCATCATTTTTTTCTTTCTGCGAAAGGCAAAAAGAAGGCAGATTATTCCGATGAGGCCTACGACAATGCCCGAAGCCTTCACGATGATTTGTGCCGTTTCGCCAGGCACCAGGAATGCCATTAAGGCATAGATGATGGCAATCAGTCCGCTGAGCGAAAAAGACCACCAGTTTGATTTGATTTTGACGAGTTCCATAGTCATACTAAGATTAATATTCCTTTAAAAACGATAAAATACAATCCGAACAACATTAACGCAATGCCGACCACTTTGTTCAAAATGCGGATTCGATTTGCATTGAAAAACCTTTTCAGCGAGGCGGCACCCCATGCCTTCAGCAATTCGACGGCAAAACATGTACCTAAAAGTATGGCAAAGAAAATCAATGTGTTGACTTTGTTTCCGCCCATATTGCCAGCCACGACAGCCACTGCCGAGAACCAGAAAAACCACACGAAAGGATTCAGAATGTTCATGGCAAACCCTTTGCCGAAGAAAATAATCCACGAAGGCGTGTCTTTTTTCTTGTCCAGAATTTCCTGTGTCTTTTTTTCCTTTTCATCGACTTCTTTCATCACTTCCTCTTCATCCTTGACCTTTCGGATGTAGGTGAAAAGACCGAACAGGAACAAAATTATTCCCGCTCCTATGATAAACAGCTGAAATTCATCGTGGCTTGTCAAAACAACCTGAACCGAAGTCAATACGCAAAGCAAAATGATGACGGCATCGTTGAGCAGCACGCCCAACGAAAACCAAGCCGCCGACTTGAAGCCGCGATGCAGGCTGGTCTGCACCAAAGTAATGAAAGCCGGACCCATATTGATGACGACCGACATGAAAACGCCTAACAAAATGGCCCAAAACAGGAAACTGAACGAGCCGACCTTGCTAAATTCAGGCAAACGTTGCAAAAAATCAGCCGATTCGTTCATTTCAATTCCTTTAGATATTCGTTCCACATTTCAAGACGTTTTCCTTTCATTACGCGAGGGAATTTTGTTGCGCCGCCCCATTTCCCGATTTTCTGCTCCATGAAGTCGTAGAAAACGTGTGTCGGCAGCACATCGACAAACAATTGCTTGATGGCCTCGGTACGCTCAACGGCGTAATCATCGTTCAGTTTGCAGAGGTTTTCATCGATTTTCTGGAGTGCCAAATCCTTGTCAATCGGTTCATCGACAGCAAGATACCAATGGTGGGCATACATGGTTTCATAACGGATGCCGGCCACGGTGAATTCGGTGATATTCACCCCCAATTCTTCGGCCATCATGTCCACGGCACGGGTCATATTGTCCTGCGAAAGATGTTCGCCCGTAATGCTCAAAAACTGCTTGGTGCGTCCCGTGATGGCCATTTCACAGTTGGCCGTGTTGAGGAACTTTATCGTGTCGCCAATCAGGTAACGCCAAGTGCCTGCGCAAGTCGAAAGCAGCAAGGCGTAATCGGTGTTTTCTTTCACTTCGCTCAAAGTCAGCGTTGTAGGATATTCGACAATGTTGCCATCCTCATCGAAATTCTGCTCGTTGAAAGGCACGAACTCAAAATAAATTCCGTTGTCGACCAAAAGCTGCATGACACGCTTCTTTAAATCGACTTGATAGGCAATGTAACCTTCTGAAGCAAGATAACTTTCGATGTAAAGCACTTCCTTGCCGAAAATGCGCTCGAAACTCTTTTCGTAAGGCGCAAAGGCCACGCCGCTGTGGACGTAGGCCTTCAGGTTCGGCCAAAGGTCGTGAATGGTGTTGAGATTGTATTCCTTGATGATGCGTTCCAGCAAAATCTGGACCCAAGCCGGCACGCCGACAATCACGCCGATGTCCCAATTCTTGGCTTCTTTCACCATCACGTCCATTTTTTCGCCCCAGTCCTTGATTTTCGAAATCTTTTGGCCCGGCTTGTAGAAAAACTCAAACCATGACGGAATCTTGCTGGCCGAAATGCCCGAAAGGTCGCCGGCATAGTAGCCGAATTCCTTGTTGTATTGCAAGTCGGTGCTGCCGCCGATCATCAGCACGCCCTTGTTGTAGAAGTCGGCTGGAAAATCATAGCGCGTTGCCGACACCAGTTGACGGATGCTAGCGCGTGTAATCCTGTTATTCAGTCCTTTAGTGATAGGAATATATTTGCTTGCCGCTTCCGAAGTGCCCGAACTCAAGGCAAAATACTTGATTTTGCCCGGCCAAGCCACGTTGCGTTTTCCTTCGAGGTTGAGATGCCACCATTGGTCGTGCATCTTGTTGTAATCGAAAACAGGAACCCGCTTGCGGAATTCTTCAATGATGTTTCCTGACTTGAGGATTTCATCGAAATGATAGAATTTGCCGAACTCGGTGTTCTTCGCTTTCGACAACAACTTGCGCAATTCTCTTTTTTGCGCTTTAATCGGGTCGGTATGGTTTTGTCTGATTTCGACAGGGATATTTTTTATTTCGGCTGCCGCCTTGATGAGAGCACCTAAAACTGGTATTGCCATGATACGTTACATTAATTTTAAGGTGCAAAGGTAATAATTCATTTTGAAATTGTGGAGAATTACCGTTTTTTTCGAGTAGTGAGTGATTATTCAAAACCGAACTATTCAAAAATTACTATTATTAACATACAAATCACGGCCTTGTCATTTACCCGAAAACGCAATTGAGAAAAAAAGTTTGCCGCAGAAACAAGATTTCTTGTCGCCGCGGCAAACGGAATGATTTAAAACGGATTGACAGTTTTTATTTCTTCTTTGTCACCTTCTTTTTCGGTGCGTTAGCAGGGTCTTCCACAATCTTCAGGCAATCTTCGTAGGTAAGTGTTGCCGGGTCGGTGGTCTTCGGAATCTTGTAATTGCTCTTCTTGTAAGAGATATAAGGACCGAAACGGCCATTCAGCACGCGCATGTCAGGGTCGTTGTCGAAGGTGCGGATGATGCTCTGCAGGTCTTTCTGGCGTTTTTCGTTAATGATTTCAATGGCGCGTTCCAAATCTACCATGTTCGGGTCGTCGGTCTTTGCGAGGCTGAAGAAGGTACTGTTGTGCTTGATGTAAGGACCGAAACGGCCAATGGACACGCTGACTTCCTTGCCTTCAAATTCGCCCAATGTGCGTGGGAACTCGAACAGCTTGAGCACTTCTTCCAAAGTCACGCTTTCGATGCTCATATCCTTCTTTAAACCGGCAAAACGCGGCTTTTCGTCAGCATCGGTGTCGCCGATTTGGGCAACTGGGCCAAAACGACCGACTTTTACATATACTTTTTTCCCGCTAGCAGGGTCGAGGCCAAGGAGTTTTTCACCGCTGAACTTGCCCGAGTTTTCGGTCGTGGAGACGATTTGCGTATGGAAACCTTGATAGAATTCCTTAATCATGGCATTCCATTCGCGCTGACCTTCTTCGATTTTATCGAATTCCTTTTCCACGTTGGCGGTGAAATTATAGTCGATGATGCTTTCAAAATATTGCAACAGGAACTTGTTGACCAAAATTCCGATGTCGGTAGGCAGCAGACGGTCTTTTTCGGTGCCGTAGGTCTCTTTGCCTGTCTTCTCGCTGACCTTGTCGTTTTTCAGCGTGATAATCTTATAGGATTGCATTTCGCCTTTCACATCACCCTTGGCCACGTATTCGCGTTTCTGAATGGTAGAAATGGTAGGACCGTAGGTTGAAGGACGGCCGATGCCAAGCTCTTCCATTTTCTTCACCATGCTGCGTTCGGTGTAGCGGAAAGGATGGCGTGTGTAACGCTGCTGGGCTTCCATTTTATCAAGGTTGAGCGGCATGCCGATTTCGATTGGCGGCAGAATGGTTACATTTTCTTCGTTGCGGTCGTCATCGGTGCTTTCCTTGTAGACTTTCAGGAAACCGTCAAACAAAATGACTTCACCTGTGGCGACAAACTGCTTGTCGGAACTTGAAACGGAAATGTTTACATTGGTTCTTTCCAACTGAGCATCAGCCATTTGTGATGCAATGGTGCGTTTCCAAATCAGTTCGTACAAACGGCGTTCATCGGCAGTTCCTTTAATGGTGTGCTGGTCCAGATAGGTCGGGCGGATTGCTTCGTGCGCTTCCTGGGCACCTTTGCTCTTGGTTTGGTATTGGCGGGTCTTCACGTATTCTTCACCGTAATTGGCAGCGATTTCCTTTTTGGCCATGCCAAGTGCAAGTGTCGAAAGGTTGACGGAGTCGGTACGCATATAAGTGATCTTACCTGATTCGTAAAGCTGCTGGGCAATGCGCATGGTGTTGGCTACCGAAAAACCGAGTTTTCCGGCCGCTTCCTGTTGCAAGGTGGAAGAGGTGAAAGGCGGTGCCGGATATCTCGAAGCGGGCTTCTTTTCGATGTTGTCGACTTGATAGGAAGCCTTGACGCACGATTCCACGAATTTGCGTGCTTCGTCTTCGGTGTCGAAACGGGTTGGAAGTTCGGCAGCGATGTTGAAATCCTGTCCGTCTTTCTTGAACGTGAATTGTGCGGTGACGCGGTAGGCGCTCGTCTGCACAAAATTCTTGATTTCCTCTTCACGCTCAACAATGAGGCGCACGACAACCGACTGCACGCGGCCAGCCGACAACGATGGCTTCACCTTTTTCCACAGCAGTGGCGACAATTCGTAACCGACGAGGCGGTCGAGTACGCGGCGTGCCTGCTGAGCGGCCACCAAATCCATGTTGATAGTGCGTGGATTTTCGATAGCGTTCAGAATGGCAGTCTTTGTAATTTCATGAAAGACAATACGTTTCGTATTCTTGCCTTTCAAACCAAGGGTCTCGTAAAGATGCCACGAAATGGATTCTCCTTCACGGTCCTCATCGGATGCGAGCCACACCGTTTCGGCGCTCTTGGCTAACTTCTTCAGTTCGGCGACCAAGCTTTTCTTGTCGTCGCTGATTTCGTATTCAGGTTCAAAATCCTTTTCTATATTGACGCTAAGCGTGTTCTTGTTTAAATCACGGACATGTCCGTAGCTTGACTTCACCGTATATTCTTTTCCAAGGAAACCTTCAATGGTTTTGGCCTTGGCCGGTGACTCGACGATTACTAAATTCTTTGCCATTTGTATGGGTTTTGCGGGCGCAAAATTAGTAGAATAAAAGCGCATAAAAGAAATTTTTTTGCAATTATTTTTTTACTTTGCTGAAAATCAGACAGAAAAATTTTCTTGCATGATTTATTGGAACGTAAAGACGCACGGCCGTGCGTCTCTACATGCCACCAAAATTCTATTAAAACAACTTTTTTGAACTTTGTGAAAATACAGAGACGTTGTGCACAACATCTCTACATACAAAAATTCCCTACCTTTGCCCTTATGGAAACTTTGTTATCATTGGCCATCAATGCCGCCCTCGAAGCTGGAAAAATCATCATGGAGGTGTATGCCACGCCTTTCGATGTGTATGTGAAAAGTGATGATTCGCCCGTCACGCAAGCCGATTTGCGTGCTAGTAATCTCATTAAGGAAATGCTGAAAACCAGCAATTTGCCATTTGTCAGCGAAGAGGACCTGCCCGACGACCGTTCGCAATTCTCAAAATATTGGCTCGTCGATCCTTTGGACGGCACTCAGGAATTTGTCAACAGAAACGGTGAATTTACCGTGAACATTGCGCTTATTGATAATGCAAGACCCGTTTTGGGCGTGATTTATGCGCCTGTTTCCGATACGCTGTGGTATGCCATTAATAATAAAGGTGTAAGAAAAGTTGCGATGGTTCATGACAATAGGACTTTTGGACAATTAGATTATTTGACTTTTGGATTTATGGATTGCGAGATTTGGAAAAACGCTCACAAACCGAATGCAGAAAGGCCTTTTATGGTTTTGGTCAGTCGCTCGCACCGCACGCAGGAAGTGGATGATTACATCGACAAATATCTTCGCCCCGAACATCCTGATTTGCTCATCGATTTATGCGGCAGCAGCTTGAAATTTGCCCGTCTCGCCGAAGGCAGTGCTGATGTGTATGTGTGCTACAGCAAGACCAAGGAATGGGACACAGCTGCCGCCGATGCCATTCTCAGCGCCGCAGGCGGCAAGGTGCTGCGCATCAGCGACGGACAGCCTTTGGCCTACAGCAAGGAAGATTATCCTAATCCGCCGTTTGTGGCGTTTGCGGCAGGATTGTAGAGATGTAGCGCGAAACGTATCCTCCTGACAACCCCAAAAAACGAAAAAAGAGACGTAGCGCGCTACGTCTCTACAGTAAAATCTCTGTAAGTCAATTATTTCAATTGTCTTTCAATCTCGGTCATCAGTTCTTCACCTTCGAGGTTGCGGGCAACAATCATGCCGTCCTTGATGAGGGCGTTTTGCGGAATGAAGGAGATGGCGTAAAGGGCGCCGGCGGCATTGCTCCAGCCTTGCAGGTCGGAAACGTGCGTCCAGGTCAGGCCGTCCTTTTCGATGGCGGCAAGCCATTTTTCTTTGTCGGTGTCGAACGAAACGCCAAGCACGTCAAAACCTTGTTCGTGGAACGTGTTGTAGGCGGCTACCACATTCGGGTTTTCCTTGCGGCAGTCGGGGCACCACGAAGCCCAGAAGTCGACCAGCAGGAGTTTGCCTTCGGCCAGTTGCGACAAGGTTATCGGGTTGCCTTCGGCATCGTTTTGGGTGAAGTCGATGATAGGCTGACCGGCTTGTACGCGCTCAATCTTTTCCACATATTCCGTTGCCATTTCAAGGTTCGAAGAGGTGAGGGTGCTGTCGGCAGCATGGATGTTGTCAATCATGGTGCGCATTTCGCACGGACCGAAAGCCCATTTGTAGCGGTAAAGCACATAATGTGCCGTGATGTCGGTCGGGTTTTCCCAGACATAGTCGAAGCAATACATTTTCTCGATGACTTCGGCATCGTCGTATTTCAGTTTCAGTTCTTCCGCCAAAGCCTCATCGCCGTTTTCCTTGGCCGCGCTGATGAGTTGGCTGATGGAATCCAATTTGGCATCCAATGCATTGAACCCGTCATTGAAAGCATTCAAACGGTCTTGCGATGGGGAACCTTTTACCATGATGGCATTCGGATTCTGTGCATCGCCTTCAAGACTTACGTTTTGATTGTCAGTGAAGAACGAGAACGGTCTGCGCCAATCTTTCAGCATGATGCTGAACATTTCGTTGTCATTGCAAACGGGAGTCTGGAAATTGGCTTTCCAGTTTTCAATGATGGCCGAATCCAAAACCTGTCCGTCTTTTTGCAGGTAAAGGGTCTGACCATCGGCATTGGCAATGTCAACGGCAATGTTGAAAGTCGGTGTTTCGGGCTGATGGTTGCAGGCGGCAAATGCAAGTGCTGTGGCAGCAAAAATTAAAGCTATCTTTTTCATAAGAAACTATTTGAATATATACTGCAAAATAAAACTACTCATTTCGACAAGCTCAATGAGCTTATAAGGCAAAAATTTCAGCAAGTTTGACTTCCAATTCTTCGCCTCTCAGACCTTTGGCGATGAAGTTGCCGTTTTGGTCGATGAGGAAATTGGAAGGAATGTAATAAATCAGATAGGATTCGCTGACGCTGTTGTCGGTGTCGCGCACCTGCGTGTAAGGCAGTGCATCGGCTTCAACGGCTTTCAGCCATGAAGCTTCGTCCTGGTCGACGGAAATTCCGATGACATCGAAGCCCATTTCGTGATATTTTTCGTAAGCAGCCTTCACTATCGGGTTTTCGTGACGGCAAGGACCGCACCACGAAGCCCAGAAATCAATCATCGTGACCTTGTTTTGGGCGACTTTTTCGGAAAGCGTGACATTTTGGCCATCAATGGTTTGAAGCGTGAAATCGATGCATGGATGACCGGCTTCCAAACATTCCTGCTTGGCAATGTAACTGTTCAAGTCGTCAAGATAAACGGAGGTCGTGGTGAAGTTGGCTTCCAGTTCCTTCAGTTCGTCGAGTGTGTAGTCCTGTTTCACTTCATCGAGGATGTAATGGGCGAGGAAACTGTCGGCATGTTCCTTGATATAGTTGTTTCTGAAGCTGTTCTGTTCATCCATGATGGCATCGCCAACCTTGTTGAGTGAATCCATCATGATGGAGTCCTGCTTGGCGTAGGCCGAATCCATCAGCGGATAGAGTTCTTCCATCTTTTTGTAGAAGCCATCGTATTCCTTGCGGTAGGAATCGAGAGCAGTCTGGGTTTCGGAAGCGTAGATTTCCACGTCGCGCGGGTTTTGAATATCGCCTACAAAACTCACATCCTTGTTATCGGCAAAGAAAGGCATGGATCCACGCATATCTTTCACTTTCAGTGCATAAAGTGTCTGAATGTCACCGGCAGGAGCATTCAGTACAGCGGTTTCCTCCTGAATGATGGCGGAATCGATGACGACAGGCGCATTGTCGACATACTTTTGCAGATAGACCATTTGGTCATTGCCGTTTATCAAGTTGACCGTAACTTGAAATCCGGTCTCTTTTTCGGTGCAAGCAGCCAGTCCCATGACAGCAGCAAGCAAGAATAGGAAATGTTTTTTCATTGTAATTCAATTATTTAAGTTATTTCTTATTAAAAAAGGAAGGTTTCCTGAACCTTCCTTTTGCATGGTATTAATGTGCCTTGATTATGCCAATTCAAACTGCTCCAGGAAACGCAGGTCGTTTTCAAAGAACAGGCGCAAGTCGTTGATTTGGTATTTCAGCATTGCGATACGTTCAACACCCATGCCGAAAGCAAAACCTGTGTACTTTTCAGGGTCGATGCCGCTGGAAATCAAAATGTTCGGGTCGCACATACCGCAACCCAAGATTTCAACCCAACCCGTGTGTTTGCAGATATTGCAGCCTTTGCCGCCGCAAATGTTGCACGAAATATCCATTTCAGCCGAAGTTTCGGTGAATGGGAAATAAGATGGACGGAAACGCACCTTGGTGCCTTCGCCGAAAAATTCCTGCACGAAATGGTAAAGGGTCTGTTTCAAATCGGCAAATGAAACGTTTTCATCGATGTAAAGACCTTCAATCTGGTGGAAAATGCAGTGGGCGCGTGCCGAGATGGCTTCGTTGCGGAACACACGGCCAGGGGCGATGATGCGGATAGGCAGTTTGCCTTGTTCCATCACGCGGACCTGAATGCTTGAAGTGTGGGTGCGGAGCAATACATCGGGTGCCTTATTAATAAAGAAGGTGTCCTGCATGTCGCGTGCCGGATGGTCGGGTGGGAAATTCAGGGCCGAGAAAACATGGAAATCGTCTTCCACTTCGGGACCATCGGCGATGGTGAAGCCGAGGTGTTCGAAGATTTCGTTGATGTCGCGGCGCACGATTGACAGCGGGTGACGGGCACCTTTCATTTCGTTGGCTGGCATACTCATATCGAAGCCAGCTTCCGAACTATGCTGTGATTCAAACTTTTGGAGTTGTTCTTCAACCTTTTCCTGAACGGTGTTTTTCAATTCGTTAAGGCGCATACCCATTTCCTTGCGGAGTTCGGGGGCCACGTTCTTGAAATCGGCGAACAAGGCTGGAATGACACCTTTTTTGCTCAAATAAGTGATGCGGAAGTTTTCCAATTCATCCTTGGTTTCGGCATTGAAATTCCGCACTTCGTTTAATATCTGTTCTATCTTTTCTTTCATGATCGATTGTTTGACTATTTGACTTTTTGACAATTAGACAATTTGACTGTTTTGACTTTTGAAAAACTGTAAACCGATAACTGACAATTGATAACCGATAACCAACAATTACTTTTCAATTTCAATGGTCATGGTGACGGCTTCGATTGGAGCATCCATTCCACCGGTCTTTACGGCTGCAATCTTTTCAACGACGTCCATGCCTTCAATCACTTCGCCGAAAACGGTATAGTCGCCATCCAAATGTGGGGTACCGCCTACGGTTTTGTATGCCTGACGTTGTTTGGCACCAATCACTTTACCCATGCGGTCTTCGTACATGTCGAGGGTCTGGTCATCGTATTTCTGGCCTTGCACAATGTAGAACTGCGAACCGCTGGAAGCCTTTTTCGGGTTGACTTGGTCGGGTTGGCGGGCTGCGCACAAAGCGCCTTTCTTATGGAAATGGTTGCTCTTGATTTCGGCAGGAACCTTATAACCTGGGTCCAAACGGCCGTCGGCATTCTGTCCGCCCTGAATCATGAAATTCTTGATGATGCGGTGGAATGGCGAGTTGTTGTACCAGCCTTCGTTGACCAACTTGATGAAGTTGTCGCGGTGCAGGGGCGTGTCGTTATAAAGTTTTGCTTTTATGGTGCCATAGTTCGTCTTGATGACGACGATGGTTTCTTTTTCCGATGCTTTTTGTGCCTGGCAGGTCAGTCCGATGAGAACCAATGCCGCTAAAATAATTTTCTTCATTGTTTTGTGTTATTTGTAAAGGTTAAATTCAACATAAATTATTCTCCAACAAGGGAATAGGTAACTTCCAAATGCAGTTTGTCTTCCGCTTCGGGACCGCCGATAATCCAACGGGCAGCGTTGTAGGCGGCTCCGTTGATGCCTAAGTAAAGTCCGTTGTTCGGCTTGACGCCAAGAATCACATCTTCGGCATATTCCGAAATGCGGAAAAACACGCTCTTGGTTTTGCTGGAATAAGTGCCTCCGTAATAACCGGCTCCTTCGGAAAAATCGGGAAGTATGGAATTTGTTCCATCATTATTCAAACTGACGAGATAGTAGTTAGTAGGAGCCTTGTAGGTGACGGTGTCTTCATACAGTCCTTGCGCCGGAATGACGAGTTTTGCTTCGTTGATGACGATGTGGCAACCTTCCAAGGTGTCGGCCAAATGTTCAAGGTCGGGGAATTTCAGGAAGGTCTTGATGCCGCCCATGCCTTGCAGGTAAACCGTTTGCTGGCCGAGGGCTTGGTTGCCGTTCACCACTTGGTCGACAAATGCAGCATCGCCTTGTGTGTAGTCATGGTTGAAGCGGTTGAAGAAAACGTCGTTTGAAGTGACATAGAAGTCGTAACGCATTGATTTGTTTGGCGTTTCGGCTTCGTGATAATACAGTTGCAGTTGCGAATAAGTGTTATTTGTGAGGCCAATGTAGCAGACCGCACCGTTTTCGTTGACGGTTTCAGTCGTGACATGCAAGCCTTTGAAAAACTCCTTAAACGTATCAGGATTCGTGTAAGCGGTGCTGTCTAAATTCATGATTTTGTTGCCCAATTCCTGACTCAGTGGAATGCGGATGACAGGACGGTTGACAGTGTCGTTTGCCAAAATGACTTTTGTCGTTTGTGGCCGTGGAGCAAACTGGTAGCCGTTGGCATGGTCGGTGAAATCTGTCGGCATGTCGGAATAGTTATAGTAGGATGCCGTTGCAGACAGTGTGTCGGTCATTTCGTACACATGGACGGTCTGCAAAGTTGTTGTATCGCCGTAATAACCATAGAGATAAAGTTGCAGTACCAGAGAATCAAGAACCGGATTGTTGCCATATCTGTGGTCGGTCGATGAAAGGTGGAGTTGTGTGTAGAATCCGGCATCGGTTGTGCCGAAGACCGGGTCTTTCATGCTGCCTAACAAGGCATAGCTCACATTTTTCGTTCCGATGGAATCGACTATTGAATGGCAGACCACGGGCAAAGAGTCGGTGTGATAAACGCCAATGTAGTTTTCGCCGTCAATCAGGTTGTTGCCGATGGTGTTGGGCGATTTCTTGCATGAAAAGCCAAGCAAGGCCAAGGCAAAAACCATAAGAATGAGACGGGCGGTTGAATGATGTGTTTTCATTATCGTTTCTAATTGAATTTGAGGTTACTCAATTCCAATAAACTCATTAAGTTCGGATTTATTGTTTTCCCAGAATGGAGTCGTAGAAATCGTTGTAGGCTTGCAGGTAATGCTCCTGGTCCTGATAAGGCAGAACGGGTTTGCCGCAGGTCTTGAGATATTCTTCGATTTCAGGGTTGATTTTCTCGCTGCTGATGATAATGCCGTCGGAATAATCGATGGCGGACTTGGTCAAGTTGACGTAGTTGGCTTCCTTGAAATATTTCAAATCCTTGGCATTCAGGCCGGAAAGTTTCATTTTCTTGTCGAAACCGGCTTTCAGCGTCTCGGTAAAGTCATCGTCATAAATGGAATAAACGATTTTCGATTCGTTGAATAACGGGTTGTCCCTGATGGAAAGGGCGCGCTTGATGTAAACAGGCATAAGGGCCGAGAGCCAACCGTTGCAGTGAATCACGTCGGGCGACCAGTTGAGTTTCTTCACCGTTTCGATGACGCCGCGCGAGAAGAAAATGCAGCGGTCGTCGTTTTGTTCGCAGAAAACACCGTCAAGGTCGTTGATGAGATATTTTTTCTTTGAGAAGAAATCCTCATTATCAATGAAATAGATTTGCATTCTGGCTTTCTGTATGGAAGCCACTTTGATAATCAGAGGGTGGTCGGTGTCGTTGATGATGAGGTTCATGCCCGACAGGCGGATGACTTCGTGAAGTTGGTTGCGACGCTCGTTGATGACGCCGTAACGAGGCATGAAAATACGGATTTCCTTACCGCTTTCTTGAATCGCCTGGGGAAGGTAACGCCCGATGAGGCTCATCGGAGTTTCAGGCAAATACGGGGTGATCTCTTGGTGTACGAAAAGTACTCTTGTCTTATTTACCATGTTTTTTATAGTGCACTTTGATTTCAGAAAGCAAAGTTACGGAAAAAATCCGAATTATCGCCAAAAAAAGTTTTTTGCGGCACAAAAAAGCCATGTTTGTGGCATGTCGTTTTATTTTCTAATTTTGCACGTGAAACGAGAAGTCAGTCATGGAAATCGAACATTTTGAAAATCAGCAACACGATTGGGACTCGAACCTGAAAGTGAACGAAGGTGTCGACCAACCGATACAAGTCAACCCGAAGGCCTTGGAAAGGCTGAAAGCTGCCCGCCAGCAGTTGATGCCTTTGGAATGGTATGTCGAAGGGATTCTGAAAGGCGACCGCGTGGTGTTGAGCAAAGCTATCACATTGGTTGAAAGCGCTTTGCCGCAACATCAAGAATTGGCACAGCAAATCATTGCGGCTTGTCTCCCTTATTCGGGCAACGCCTTGCGCTTGGGCATAACGGGCGTTCCGGGTGCTGGGAAAAGCACTTTCATCGAGGCTTTGGGCATGTACCTTTGCCGCGAGGGTCACAAGTTGGCGGTTTTGGCCATCGACCCGAGCAGCCAGCGTTCAAAAGGCAGCATTTTGGGCGACAAGACGCGTATGGAGGAGCTTTCGGTTGAACCTAATGCCTACATTCGTCCTTCGGCATCAGCTGGCACTTTGGGCGGCGTGGCACGCAAGACAAGGGAATCGATAATACTTTGTGAAGCAGCAGGATACGATACTATTTTCGTGGAAACTGTCGGTGTGGGTCAGTCGGAAACGGCGGTACATTCCATGGTTGATTTCTTCCTTTTGATTCTCATCAGCGGTGCCGGCGACGAATTGCAAGGCATCAAGCGCGGCATTATGGAAATGGCTGATGGCATTGCTGTGAACAAGGCCGATGGCGACAACGTGATGCGTGCCAACCGCGCGGCAGCGGAATGTAAGAATGCCTTGCATCTGTTTCCGCTGGCCGAATCGGGTCAGGAGACTAAGGTGCTGACGTGTTCCGCCTTGACGGGTTTCAATATCGATGAGGTCTGGAAAATGGTCTCAGAACATGTGCAAGCCATCCGCGAAAACGGTTATCTGAACCGCAAACGCTCGCAGCAGGATGTACAGATGATGATTGACACGATGGAAACTGCTTTGAAAAACGATTTCTATCAGAATCAGCTGATTACCGACCTTTTGCCTTTGGTGGAAGCCGACGTGAAAAACAAGAAGATGAGTGCCTACATCGGCGCCCAGAAATTATTGGATGCTTACTTTAACTTGCTCAAAAAATAATTTTTTTTGTCAAGAATTAGAGAATTAGAGAATTTTCTTTTTCCTGACGATTATTTTTACTCGTTTATTATCAAGAATTGGAGAATTTTTCAAATGTTTTGATTTTATTTTATCCTATTTCATTTCTTGTTCTGTAATGCCATTCATTGGGATACCACTTATACTCAAGACTTTTGGTTCCAAAGTTCAAAAATACTTTGATAAATCTGAGATTTACTCCAAAGGAAATTCTGATTTTCAGTATTCATAAATTTATATTCATCTTCTGAAATTTCAGCTTTAATCCTAAGCTTTTGAATTAAGAATCTAACAAAATCTCCTTTTTTCTTATAAGAAATTGGTAATAATCTGTAATTAATAGATTGTAAAATAGACTGTGGAATAAATTTAGGAGAATAATCAGTGGAAAGAATAACAAAAAATTTCAACCTTGAATTTTTAGGAATATTAATTTTATCAAGGAAGAAATTTAAAAAAGTTAATTTTTGAGCAAAGTTTTCTATTTTTTTAATATAAATAACAAGAGGCTCAAAGGCAGGTAAATTGTTGAATAATCCAAGGACGAA
>CALGBV010000092.1 GCA_937884015.1 uncultured Bacteroidales bacterium | reverse complement strand
CGTCATGTCCATGTCGGTGCCTTCGTAGGTGCTCTTGAAGAGTTCCATCACCTTGCGCACATCAACATTTTCGTCGGGCTTCACGGAAAATGGGAGTTCTTCCATGTCGGGTGTCAGGTTCAGTGATGGAGCCAGTTGGCTGAGAATGAAATACTCGCGGTCGCTGAAGTTCTTGCCGCCGCCATAGCTGCTGTGGAAAGCTTTGTAGAACACAAATTCGCCCTTGCCGTCCCACAGGCCGTATTTCTTGGCCACGGACTCGCAGTTGTCGGAACAGTAGAAGTCTTTGCTCTTGCGTTCGAGCTTGCCGATACGCGAGATGTTGGCCGAAACGCCCACTTCGTCGTCAGGGATGCGCTTGGCAGCCCACACGCCGCCGATTTTATCGGGACCTTCGCCGAGGATTTCCATCTGCCACACTTCGTTCTTGTCGGCAATGGTGATGCACTCGCCGCCGTCGCCGTAACCATATTCCTTGACAAGTTTGCCGATGAGCTGGATGGCATCGCGGGCATTGTCGCAACGCTGCAAGGCAACGCGTTCCAGTTCCTCAATCATAAACATGCCTTTATTATTAACTAAGGTGTCGGGACCTGAGAAAGTGGTTTCGCCGATGGCCAGCTGCTTTTCGTTGAGGCAAGGATAAGCTGTGTTGAGGTAACGGTATGTGTGTGCCACTTCCGGGATTTCACCGGCCAGTTCAGGGCCACGGTTATCAAACGGGTCTTCAGTGTGCATGGTGCCTTTATACACCTTGTGCATTTCGCCTTCCTTGTGGTCGGCGGCGGCTTCCCAACGCATCCAGGTGCGGTAGCGGCCGTCGCAAGTGTGAGAGGTGATGACAGATCCGTCGGTTGAGGCGTTTTTGCCTACCATGATGCTGGTGCAGCATGCTCCGTCGAGCATTTCCTTGTTGTCGTCCTGCGCCTTGATGTTCAGGCTGAAAACCAGGAGACCTGCTAAGAGTAATGATTTGAATTTGTTCATATTGCGTAAAGTTTGTTCGTTTTCAAATGAGTGTTCAAATATACAAAAAGAAAAACAATCTCGGAAAAAAGTTGCACAATATTCCAAAAGTTAGTAATTTTGACCCGCTTTTTCAAGGCAAAATGAAAACGACACTTCAAATAGAAAAGCCGAACTATATCAACGTCAAGGAACGTGACCGTTTCTGAGGTTTTCTATTCGTTTTTTGCCTTTCCATATATTATTTTCAGCGCAAGTGCGTTTGTCTATGTGTTAGGCAAATCGAATTTAATCGAATAGGTGCTTCGACAAGCTCAGCAACCTAATTCTAATAAACGACGATAAATTACAATTAAACAATTCAACAATAATCAATTAAACAACATTTATCATGGAAATACCATTTGCAGAAGCGTGGAAAATCAAGATGGTTGAACCTATCAAGAAGTCCACTCGCGAAGAACGCGAACAATGGCTGGAAGAAGCCCACAACAACATCTTCATGCTGAAATCAGACCAAGTTTACATCGACCTTTGCACCGACTCAGGTACTGGCGCCATGAGCGACCGTCAGTGGAGCGCAATGATGATGGGCGATGAAAGCTATGCTGGTGCCCGTTCGTTCTTCCACTTCAAGGATACCGTGAACGAAATCACAGGTTTCCCATTCGTCATTCCTACCCACCAGGGCCGTGCTGCTGAAAACGTTTTGTTCAGCTATCTGGTAAAGGCCGGTAATGTCATTCCTGGCAATGCTCACTTCGATACCACAAAGGGTCACATCGAAAGCCGTAAGGCCTTCGCTATCGACGTCACCTGCGACGAAGCTCACGACACCCAGTTGGAAGTTCCTTTCAAGGGTAACGTCAGCCTCGAAAAGCTCGAAAAGGTGTTGGTTGAAAACAAGGGCAATGTTCCTTTCATGGTGCTTACCGTTACAAATAACACAGTCGGTGGTCAGCCAGTCAGCATGCAGAATATTCGCGAAACCTGCGAACTCTGCCACAAATACGGCGTGCCGGTCAACATGGATAGCGCCCGTT
>CALGBV010000091.1 GCA_937884015.1 uncultured Bacteroidales bacterium | reverse complement strand
AATTCAGCCATCTTAGCACCCATGTCATGGTGAATCTGGTTGTAAGGAGTCTTTTTTAATTCGATGTTTTCCATTTGAATTATGTATTATGTGTTACTTAAATTCGACTTGCAAAGATATGAAATTTCATTTATCGCGTAATATCTTTACGTGACTTTTTGCGTGGGCCAAACTCCCATTTGGTATAATTGAGCGTATACATCTTCACAACGCACGGTTCATCGCTGTTCACCTGACGCTTCAGCGTGCAGCCATTGGCCGGGTCGACCCAGAATTTCACGATGCTGCCGTCGGGTTTCTGCGTAAAGAACACCCAGCAATTGATGCCAAGATATTCTTCTTCACCAAGATAGCAGTTGGCGATGGAATCGGCAGGCACTTCAATATTGAAAGCATTCAGCGGGAAAAATTCAGATGCCAAAGGTTCAAAGTCGAACTTCACATCAGGCTGCCAGCCTTTATCCAAATCATAATGGAAATTCTCGCCCGTCTTCACATTCCAGTAACAATCGACACCCTTGCCATCGTGGTACGATTCTTCGTCACCGATTTTGACGCGGGTCTCGGTCGACTTGCCCATCGGGTCGGTATAGCTGATGAAGAAATGGTCGGTTGGCGGATTGAACTTGTAAGTGCCCGTGAATGGTTTTGCCACAGGACGTTCGTAACTGATTTTCATCGTATCTTCAGGCTTGATTTCGGCCACAATGACCTTTGCCTTCATCGACTCTTCGCCACATTTTGCAGTAATCGTAGCCGTTCCGCAGCTCAAAGCCGTGATTGTAACGCGGCCATCGGCTTTCGGCATAGTCTTAATCACATTTGATCCGGAAGTGCTGAAACGCAACTCCTTACATGCCTCGTACGGCCGCCACGAAGTGTTTTCTCCAGGTTGCAGACGGATTTCCGTCACGTTGTCAACCGTTTGTCCCCAAACGATTGTACTGATGCCAAGCATCATGAAAAGCATAAATTTTTTCATAGAATACAAAAATTAGATTTGTGCAAACCTTAGATTTGCAGGGCAAAAGTATAAAAATAAACGATGCTCTTCGTCACTATTCTAAAAATCATTCTTATTTTTGCACGTCAAAAGCAATTATCCATGATAAAAGAGAATTTAGAAACCGTCCGTGCAACGATACCAGCAAACGTCACCTTGGTTGCCGTCTCGAAGACAAAGCCCGTCAGCGACTTGCAGGAAGCCTACGATGCCGGACAACGCATTTTCGGCGAAAACCACGCTTTGGAGATGCGCGACAAACACGAAGTTCTGCCCGACGACATACAATGGCATTTCATCGGTCACTTACAGACCAACAAGATAAAATACATCATTCCTTTCGTTTCTCTGATTCATTCCATTGATTCCCAAAATCTTCTGGAAGCCGTCAACAAGGAAGCGAAGAAACACGAACGCGTTGCTGACTGCCTTTTGCAGTTCCACATCGCCAACGAAGAAACCAAATTCGGTCTCAATTTAGAAGAAGCCGAAGCACTGCTCAATTCCGATGCTTTCAGGCAAATGGAGAACGTGCGCATCTGCGGCGTGATGGGCATGGCCACCTTCACCGACGATGAAGACGAAATACACAAGGAATTCCGCCATTT
>CALGBV010000090.1 GCA_937884015.1 uncultured Bacteroidales bacterium | reverse complement strand
ATCTTGCCTTTTTCCTCGATGATGAAGGAAAGGATTTCGCCATTGGGATGCCAGGCTAAAAGCGGGAAGGAGGTGTCGATGTGTTCGTCGGAACGGAATCCTGCCTTGAAAAGTTTCAGTTTCTTGTGCGTCTGCAAATTCTCAATCCAGAGCGTGATGCGGCCTTCGTCGTTGCTGACGTAGGCGATGTTTTTCCCGTCGGGGCTGATGCAAGGTTCGGTGAATGTGCGGTGCTTGCGGTATTTCATCGGCATCGGGTCGTTGGGTGTGTTTTGCAGCAATGTCGAATAACGCTGTTGATAGAAATCGTACCAGTCCTTGATGAGTTGTTTGTATTCCAAGCCTGTAACGTAAAGTAAGGCTTTCTTGACATTTTGGGTGCTTGCCGCCAAGGCCATCACGTCGCGGAACGATTTTGAGCCGTATTTTTCATCGATGAAATTCCAGAACGAATAGCCTGCAATGATGGCGTCATCGTCGTGCAACTGATTGATTTTCTTGTAGGAGCCTGACAAAATGCCACGTTGCAGGCGGTCTTCCTTGTAGCTGTCCCAGTTTTGGGCGACGTAGGCGCAAAGTCCGTCCTGAAACCATTGCGGAATCTCGTAGCGGTACGAATTGCGGATTTGCGAACCGATGGAAATGCCGTTCATTAGTTGGTTCATCAGCAGTTGCGCAATTCCTTCGCGGATTTGTGTCTCGAAATTGACGTAATTGCCATCGAAATAAAGGATGATTTTCGTGCCTATGATTTTGGTTATGCCGCCAGTGTTGCGGGTGTCTTCCTCTTCGTTGTTGATGTTGCTTTGCTTGAAGTCGCTCAGGCTGTTAAACACCAGAAACTGAATCTTCTTCCCGAACTGTCCGCCCAATTTGTTTTCCATGGCGGGAATCTGCTTCTTGGCATATTGCTGGGCGTATTTCGCCAAATCCTGTCCGCCTTGGTAATAGTAAATGTCGAATTTGTCGTTACGGTAATATGACCAGTGGAAGTCGTCCCATTGCACGCGGTTTTTGCCGAAGGTCATGTTCAGACCGTTGTAGAATTGGGCGTGCGCGCCAATCCCGACTGACAGCAGCAGAATTGTCAGCATGATTCTGATGAAACGGCTTTTTTGCAACGGCATGATAAATTTGAATTAGCCTACAAAAATAGAAATTCTTAATGGGAAAATGCTTACTTTTGCCGAAAATCTGCTTTTATGCTGCAAATCAAGACTTTTGTTTTTAATCCTTTTTGCGAAAACACTTACGTCGTTTTTGATGAAACCAAGGAGTGTGTCCTCATCGACCCGGGCTGTTCTTCTCCTTTTGAGGTGGAGCAATTGAGCCGTTTTATTGATGAAAACGAGTTGAAAATCAATATGATTATCAATACGCATGGCCACATTGACCACATCGTCGGCAATCCGCCTATGGTGCAGAAATATGGTGCAAAGGTGGCAGCCGGTGCCGAAGCCAAATTCGATTTCACGAAGGCACAGCAGCAGTCGCGGCTTTTGGGTTTTCCGTCAAACAAGGTGGTCGATGTGCCCGACATTGAACTGCAAGAAGGCAAAATCATCGAGGTCGGCAACAGCACTTTGGAAGTGATTGCCACGCCGGGCCATGCCTTGGGCAGCGTGAGCCTTTATGCCGAATTGGAAGGTCTTGTCTTTACGGGCGATGCGCTCTTTTGCCGCAGCATAGGCCGAACCGATTTGCCTGGCGGCAATTATGCCGAGTTGTGCCGCAACATCAAGGAGAAACTTTTCCGCTTGCCCGACGACACGACAGTGTATTGCGGCCACGGCGAAACGACGACCATTGGCGATGAACGTGATTTCAACCTTTACGTGAACGGATGAAAAACCGCATCGTACATATTATATTTATATTAATGGTGTTGCTCGTCTCAACCGCCTTTGCGCAAACCGAAATGCAAACGATTGACAGCCTGAAGCAGGCCATTGCCTCGCAAAAAGGCCGCGAAAAGGTGGAGACGATGCTGGAGCTGTCGAATGTATTTTTGGATTTCTCACCTGATGATTGTATAAATACGTGTGAAAGGGTGATAGCTTTGGCTGATGAATATTCTGAAATTAAAGCGGAAGCGTATTGGAATATGGCAGTTTGCTATAACAATAATGACGATTTGGATTTGTCAAGAGATTATTATTCTAAGGCGATTGAATTGTTTCAAAATACTTCAAATGCTAATTCCCTGATAAAGGTTTCTGTTGATTTGGCATATACTGAAATGATGATGGGAGACATGCAATCGTCTATTGACACATATCTAAATATCATTTCCATATGTGATGAAATTGATGATGGTTTGATGAAGGCAAATGTTTTAAATGATTTGTCTTTTGCCTATTATCAAGTTGGAGATATGGAAAAATCCATTGATTGCCTTTTTAGGGCTCGTGTCCTTTATGAAATGTTTGATGATGAACTATCTGTTGCTCAATGCGAAAACAATATAGGTTCAATTTACATTGAAACAAGCAAGTATGTTGAAGCGTTGAAATTATTCAGGAAAATAATTCCTGTTTTAGACTATCATGATGAAAGCATCTCTTTGGCTCATGTTTATAACAATCTGGGCGCATTGTATAAAGATGGTCTTGTTAAATACGATTCTGCGATTATTATGTTTGAAAAGTCAATGAAATATTGTGAGATGTCGTTTGATTCTATCATTATGGTTGATAATAAAATAGGTGTTGCTGATGTCTTTTTCGCCGAAGGAAAATATGAACAAGCGGCTGAGGTTTACGAATTTGCTCTAGAACAATCAGAAAAATTGCGTTATTATGATGGACAAATGAAAGCGTTCTCGGGACTTGGAATACTTTACTGTAAGTCAGGAGAATACAAGAAATCTTTGGAATTCATACAAGCAGGTTTGGAATTGGAAAAGAAAAGAAGCACAAGTGTTTTTCGCCCAATAATACGACAATCTTTAATCATGGATTATGCCCAATTAGGCAGACTCGATGAAATGAAAGCTGAATTGCAGAAAATGTCCGATGAATATGATGCCGCTTTGGGCGAAAATGATTCCTATATCAACGAAAACAGGCATTTGAAAATCAATGCGGAAGAGCTTTCGCAGTTGTATGAGGCCATGTCGACGCTTAGCGAAAGCCAGAACCGCCAGATGCGTGCCTATCGGCTTGCATTCTTCGGCTTGCTGGCCATCGTCTTGTCGGTGTCGTTTGCTTTGCTGCTGCGGCATTTGAGAAAAAAACGCTAAATTTTTCCATTCCAAAGGATAACAATTGAAATAAAAGTCTAACTTTGCCAATTGTTTTTGGAAGGGTTCATCTTTTATTAATCTTTAAATCTTGAATCATTGAATCTTTAAATCGTTAAATATTAAATCATTAAATTACAGATCATGATCGAAAAAATCACATCTTCACAGCAGGCTATGGACCTCGAAGCCAAATACGGTGCCCATAACTATCACCCGCTTCCAGTAGTCTTGGCAAAAGGTAAAGGCGCCAAGGTTTGGGACGTCGAAGGCAAGGAATACTACGATTTCCTGTCAGCTTACTCAGCAGTCAACCAAGGTCACTGCCACCCGAAAATCATCGGTGCCATGATGGACCAATGTCAGAAGGTTTGCCTTACCTCCCGCGCATTCTACAATGACTGCCTCGGTACTTTTGAAAAATATGTTACCGAAACCTTCGGTTACGACAAAGTTCTCCCGATGAACTCTGGCGCAGAAGCAGACGAAACCGCTCTGAAGCTCGCTCGTCGTTGGGGTTATGATAAGAAAGGCCTTCCGGAAAAC
>CALGBV010000089.1 GCA_937884015.1 uncultured Bacteroidales bacterium | reverse complement strand
CCCATCGCGTCAACGCGTGTCAGACGCGAGCCGAACTTCGCCGCATAGTCGTCCGCGCACGCCGCGTAGGCCGCCGCAACATCGCCATGCTGACCATTGCCCCGACGGGTTCCGTCAGCCTCTGCACCCAGACCACTTCAGGCATCGAACCGGTCTTCATGGTGGCTTACAAGCGTCGCCGCAAAGTCAATCCGAGCGACAAGGATGTGAAAATCGCCTTCACCGATGCCACGGGCAATTCGTTTGAAGAATACAACGTGTTCCATCACAAATTCCTCACTTGGCTTGAAGTGAACGGCTACAACGTTGAGGAAGTGATGAACTATGATGACGAAAAACTGAATGAAATCATCGCTTTGTCACCTTATTACAAAGCCACTTCGAACGACATCGACTGGGTGAGCAAGGTGAAAATGCAAGGCAGTATGCAGAAATGGGTCGACCATTCCATCAGCGTCACCGTCAACGTGCCGAAGGAGACCACCGAAGAGCTGGTCAGCAAGATTTACCAGACAGCATGGGAAAGCGGTTGCAAAGGCATGACGATTTACCGTGACGGTTCCCGCGACGGTGTCTTGATTTCAAAGGATGAAAAGAAAGAAAACAAGGCGCAAGCCGCCAATGGCGGACGCCCTGACGACATCAAAGAAACTACAGCGCCACAGCGTCCGAAAGAATTGGTGTGCGACGTGGTGCGTTTCCTCAACAACAACGAAAAATGGATTGCCTTCGTAGGCATTCTTCACGACAGACCTTACGAAATCTTCCTCGGCAAGGCCGAAGACTTCTACCTGCCGCCTTACGTCGAAAAGGGTATCATCATCAAGGAAAAAGTGCAAGGCAAACCTTCACGCTACGATTTCCAATATCTCGACAAGGACGGCTACGAAGTCATCATGAAAGGCCTTTCACGCTCATTCAACAAGGAATACTGGAACTACGCTAAGCTCATTTCGGGCATTTTGCGCCACGGCATGCCGATTCATTATGTCATCGAATTGGTGCAGAACCTCAACGTTGAGGAAGACAACATCAACACCTGGAAAAACGGCATTGCCCGTGCCCTGAAGCGCTATGTGGCCGATGGCACCAAGGTGGTTGGCAAGGTTTGCCCGAGTTGCGGACAGAACAGCATCATCTATCAGGACGGATGCATGCTCTGCACAAACTGCGGCCACTCGAAATGTGGCTGATACTTACTCAGAAACTATTGGAAACAACAGTTGTTTTTTTATCTTCATAATGGTGGCCGCCGGCGAAAGTCGGCGGCTTTTTTCATTGCTTCATTTCCTGATAATCCGGCAGATGATCCATGATTTGCAGGGCATTATCCTGCACTTTGAAGCAAAAACAATCCTGACCATTGAAAAGCAAAAGAAAACGCGGCTGCAAGGCCGAATAATAGCGCACAGCCTGGTCGAGGGTCTTTTGCGTGATTTTCACGTTTTTAGCCTTGCATTCCACAATCATCAGCGGCTGCATGTCGTTGCTGAAAACCACTGCATCGCAACGCTTATCCAGACCATTTACCTGAATGGAATACTCCACGGCAAGCAAGCCTGCGGGAACCGAAAGGTTTTCCACCAAAAAATACAATATCTTCTGCCTCACTTCCTCTTCGGGGATCAAGGCAACATACTTTTTCCGCAAAGGGTCAAAAACGAGCGTCCTTTCGTTTTCCGTTTTGGTCTTAAACCATTGAAGTTGGGACATGGCATTTCGTTTTTTTATGGGTAAAAACAAGCGTTTTAGCGAATATGTTAGATTTCACCTTTAAGCTGCACTTTAATTTCCAAACCCAAGGTGTCCAAAATCCTAATCAAAGTGGAAAGCGAAGGGTTGCCTGTGCCGCGCTCAATCGCCACAAGCGTATTGATGCTTACTTCGGCCAAATCTGCCAAGGTCTGTTGCGTGACATTCAGTTGCTGCCGCCTTTCGCGAATGTTTTTTCCTATAGTTTCTTCCTTACAAGCTCTCATTTCAAAATAACATTATATTGTGATTTTGCCGCAAAAATAATCGTTTTTTCCATATCACAGACGCAAAATCACAATATATTGCGATTTATCTAAGAAAATTATTTTTTGCCATTTGTTTTGATTGACTTATTTTTGCAGCAACAATCAGTTTCGTCACATGAAAAAATCCATTCTTATCATCGCCCTCGGCCTCATCGCCTGCCAGGCCTTCGGCCAAACCGCCATGTACAACCGCTACAAGAGCCACGTGGGGCTGCAAGCATCCGTCATCAAGAACTACGACATCGAGAAAAACACCAAAGTGACCGTCACGATGCTCGAAGCCGCCGACACCGCCACCTACAACACGCTCAAACGCGAGCTCAAAGCCCTCAAGCCCTCCACGATGCGCCACTCCGCTATCGGCCTCGGTAAAATCCGCAATCTAAACATGAACGTCACCACAGTTGCCCCAAGTGCCGACTCCGCCAGCACAGAAAGCAGCGCTGCCTCAGCATTCGGCAAAATCCGCAGTTTGAACATGGACGTCACCCCTGCTGACCCAAGTGCCAACTCCGCAGTCCCTTACCACGTCGATATTCAAGACGCCGCCCCCCTGCCGGGCGACAAAGGGGAATACCTCATCTGCGGCTCCAGCAAGACGCTGAGCATCCTGGTGTTCCACTGCCCCGATGCCGACACATACAGAAAGGTCATGCGATTCGTACTGCTCAACGCAGTCAAATAAGAGCCCACATCGGTCGCCGTCCTGAATCCCAACACAACGTCCCTCTAACCGACAAATGGATCAAAATCATCTACAAAGCCATCGACCTTACAGGAGTCGTTGAACAACAAGTAATGTCCAGCATCAGTACCGAATAAACTTCTTATCATCAAAACCGACAGCGATGCGCCACTCATGGCGAGATTCATACGCAACACTCTCAACAACAAACAGCGGCAGATCCTGCAATCCACCGCTGTTCTTTGTCATTTAGCGGGGCGTTTCGGGGCTGGGGCTCATCCTTGAGCCATTTTGAAAATGCTCTAGGGGCGGAAGACTGACATTATGCCTTATGTCCGCACATGAAGGTTGCAGCGGACATTTTTTTAATGATTATCCGCAACGAAGTGATAGTGTCAGCAAATATTTCCTTAACCCTATTTCCCCCGAAGGGGCAGACTATTTCCCCTCGATAGAGGGATTTATTTCTTGCCGTAAGGCAACTTTTTCAAACAATCACCTATATGCGGACAATCGTAAATAAAAATATAACACATTGAATACAATCCATATACCCGCCCACCAAAAATACAATGAGAAAAAATATGTTCTAAATGAGAAAAAATGTGTAATTTTGCAGCAC